>JAFZFM010000219.1 GCA_017555865.1 Bacteroidaceae bacterium | reverse complement strand
CAGGAGATTGAAAACGAGAAACAAAGAAAGCGTGAGTTGATGTCACACTTCCCAAAAACGTTGGGGACTGTCGACGAGACAAGGTATGTGTTGCATGACGATGAGAAACAAAAACAGACGGATTATTTTGAGAGCAAACCCGTCAGTCCGTTGACGGTTGCGCCCGCCAATGATGAACCACCGTTCAACATCAGTGGAATAGGTGAACAGCAAAGCGAGAAACCTAAAAAAGATGTGAGCATGCAAACTGCGGTACAGGGCATTGCCAACTTTGGGAACAAAGAGAATCCTCTTGGCTTTGGAAACTGGAAAAGTGCTTCGACTCTTTTTGGTCCGCAAAAGGAAAAAAATGAAACAAAAGCACTGGAATCACCGTTCGATTTTGACGGCAACACGGCCAAAGAAGAGAACATTCCATTCAATCACGGTATCGCCAATTGGGGAAACAAAGAGAAAACTCTTGGCTTTGGGAATGGGAAAGATGTTGCTGCATTCTTGATGCCTAAGAAAGAGAATGCTGGAACAACAGCCCCAACATCACTGTTCGATTTTGACGGCAACACCGCCAAAGAAGAGAACATTCCATTCAATCACGGCATCCAATTTCCGGGATTGGGCGCAGTAGGTGGCAACCAACAACGTACAACAACTGAAAGAAACGATAGTTTGGGGTTGGAGAAAGATAAAATAGAAAACATTGCCGATTCTTTGAAAACAGTAAATATAAATAATAATACAAATACAGTTTCAAATAATGCCGTAACAACAAAACCTTATATTAAACCGGGTTTGTATGGAAAAAATCCAGACAGAGATTTTACAAATGATTTGAGAAAGATTAAACAAGAATTGCCGCCAATTGCAGCAAGCATACTGAATAATTCGGGGACCGAAATTGTTGTGCTTGATAATATGTTTAGTGTTGATGAGAATGGTGTGGTAACACCACGAATAGGAAGATATTATGCTAGTAAAAATAAGATATACTTGGATAGTTGGCACGTAGACAAGAGGACCTTGCTTTCCGAAGCAATTCACGCAGTGCAGGACTATTTAGGAATGACTGGAACTGGTAAATCGAATTTGGAATTCCAGGAGCATGTGATTAAGGACTTGTATTATCATCACAAGTACAGGAAAACAAAAGATATAGAGTACTTGAATGGAATATCAACAACCGAAAGTAAAGACTATATTTACCTTATCAATAACGCATTGGATGAAAAAGGTGTTTTGGATTTGAATAAATTTTTATCTGAGATTAATTACTATTTTGATGAATTTCAAAGTCATTACAAAAAAAGTGATTCATACCAAACACAAGGAGTTAAAAACTTCAACTATAACTGGATAAAACTGTTGCACATTTTTGATATAGAATATAAATATTGAGAGTATGAAAAGATATTTCTTGTTGTTTCTGTCATCAGTCTTGATACAAACGGTGTGTTGTGCATTTGATAGGAATCTTCCTGATGGGTGGATTGTTGATTACTGCGTATGTGGTGAAGATACTGTTTTTTATAAAAAAAAGCCTTCAAGTGTAATCACATTTTGTGGCCTCAAGGGGTATGAAGAGGATCTGTTCAGTATATTTCATTATGAAAATGAAATGGAATTCAGGGAACTGATAGACAGGTTTAATTATGATGACGAAAACAGAATTGCTCTTTATAAATATGTTGTCAGAAAAGTATTGGAAGGGTATGATGAAAAACGACGTGCCGCCTTCATTGAAGCAAGTAAAAAAACAAGTCGAAATGTTCAGGTACTTATATGTCTTGATGCGAAAGGTCTGATTTTTGACCTTAATTTCATATATCCTGAAAACTTTGAGCAATACCTGACTTGCGAAGATGTTGTTCACAATACAAAGGTGCTGAAAGCCTGTGAGCCTTTCCCGTTTTTTAAGGAATATGAAAACATGGGCGTAAAAATATTACCTCCCTTGTTGATACCAATTGATGAATGTTTGATAGAATTATCCTTGAAAGATGATAATTGCGAAAAGTAATTTCTCAAAAAAAAGTAGTAAGAAACGATTTGTTACAATACTTTGTATTGTGTAAATGATATTGGCATTGTAAATGCCACATGCCCCTGAAAGTTCTGAACTTTCAGGGGCATGCTGTTACTTATAGGGTATTCTATGTGGTTTCTTTAGAAACCTCTGTTCTTCAACAGTGCGTCAATCTGTGGTTCGCGGCCGCGGAAGTTGCGGTACATTGTCATGCCGTCGTCAATGCCGCCGGGTGTGAGAACATACTT
Source organism: Bacteroidaceae bacterium (assembly GCA_017555865.1). Taxonomy (GTDB): domain Bacteria; phylum Bacteroidota; class Bacteroidia; order Bacteroidales; family Bacteroidaceae; genus HGM04593. The sequence goes on along the minus strand of JAFZFM010000219.1, from coordinate 22,558 downwards.
GCGGAACTTCTCGGCAACCTCCTGGTTGAAGATGTCGCCTGTCTCCTTGAATGCCTCGAATGCGTCGGCATCGAGCACCTCGGCCCACATGTAGCTGTAGTAGCCGGCGCTGTAGCCGCCACCCATGGTGTGGCTGAAGTTTGTCATGCGGTAGCGTGGCAGAATCTGTGATGGGATGCCGCGCTCGGCAAGCTTCTGCGCCTCGTATTCCATTACGTTAAGGTCGGCAGGAACCTCGGTGAGCACATGGAGGTCCATGTCGCTGAGTGATGCTGCAATGTACTCTACAGTTGCGAAACCCTGGCCATACTTGTCGCTCTCCTGTATCTTCTCAACAAGCTCCATTGGGATAATCTCGCCAGTCTGGTAATGCTTTGCATATACTGCAAGCACCTCGGGCTCCAATGCCCAGTGCTCGTTTATCTGTGATGGCAACTCAACGAAGTCGCGCTCTACGCCGCTTGCACCGCTGTACTTCACATCGCGCATGAAGTTGTGGAGCGCGTGGCCGAACTCGTGGAACATTGTCTTCACGTTGTCAATGTTCTGCAATGCAGGAGTGTTCTCTGTAGCAGGTGTCATGTTGCAGCTGTTAACTACAATGGGGACAATGCGCTTTCCGTTCTCATAGCTCTGTGGGCGGAACGATGTGCACCATGCACCGGCGTTCTTGCCCTCGCGTGTGAACTGGTCGCTATAGAAGATTGCGAGCAATGAGCCGTCGCGGTCAATTACCTCGTAAGCCTTTGCTGTTGGTTCGTACGATGGAACCTTGTCTGTAATCTCCTTGAATGTGATGCCATAGAGCTTTGTCGCAACGTAGAAGATTCCCTCCATCACGTTGTTTGCCTCCATGTAGTTCTTTATATCCTGCTCATCTACGGCATATTTTGCCATCTTTGCCTTGTCGAGGTAGTACATGTAGTCCCAGCCTGCAGGCTCAAAGTCCTTGCCCTCCTTGCGTATCTCGGCGCGGATGTCCTCAATCTCTTCCTTAGCCTTTGCAACAGCTGGTGCCCACACCTGGTCGAGCAGTGCATATACAGCCTCGGGAGTCTTTGCCATGCGGTCCTCAAGCACCATCTGTGCATAGTTATCATAACCCATGAGCTTTGCCTTCTCAAGACGCAGTGTCACAATCTTTGCGCATATCTCCTTGCTGTCGTACTCGTTGTTCTGGTTACCACGGTTGTAGTATGCCTTGTACACCTTCTCGCGCAACTCGCGGTTCTCGCAATACTGCAATACAGGGTTGCAGCTTGGGCGCTGCATGTTGAACATCCACTTGCCTGGCTGGCCGTTGTCGGCAGACATCTTTGCTGCAGCGTCAATGTTCGCCTGTGGAAGGCCCTTGAGCTCCTCAAGGCTCTCGGCAACAACAAATGAGTTGTTTGTCTCGTGCAACAGGTTCTGCGAGAATGTGAGCTGCAACATAGAGAGTTCCTTGTTCAACTCGCGGAGCTTTGCCTTCTGCTCCTCGTTAAGGTTCGCGCCGCTGTTCACAAAGCGCTTGTAGATGTTCTCAAGAATCTTTGCCTCCTCGGCTGTGAGTGTGAGTGACTCGCGGCTGTCGTATACCGCCTTCACACGTGCAAACAACTGCTCGTTGAGGTAGATGTCATCGTTGTGAGCCGAGAACAGTGGCGACATCTCCTTCTGTAATGTACGCATCTCCTCGGTAGAGTTGCTGCTCGATAGTGGGCTGAATGTGCCACGTACCTTGCGCAACAGCTGTCCGCACTGGTCAAGTGCAACAACTGTGTTCTCGAATGTAGGAGCCTCGCTGTTGTTGGTAATTGCCTCAATCTCCTTCTTCTGCTCCTCCATACCAAGCAACATACCCTCGCGGTAGTTGTCAATTGTGATATCGGCAAATGGCGCGATATTGTGCGGAGTGTTGAACTCTGCCAACAGTGGGTTGGCAGGCTTGTCACTGCTTCCGCATCCGCAGGCAGCCAATGCAACGGCTGCTGCCATAATCTGTTTCATAATCTTCATGCTGGTTAGATTTGTGTAGTGTGAAAAATGATAGTTATAATCTGTGTGTGAAAATGCATCAGATGTGTGCCACGCCCTCAATCTCAATGAGAAGCTCGGGGCGGCAAACGTCGGCAACAAGATAGTGCTTCTTTGCGGCAGGGTAGTGGCTCTGCATGTATTCGCAAACGGCAGGAATGTCGTTCTCGCGTTTCACGTACACGCGCAACAGGTCATACTGCGAACCATTGTTCTCCACGGGGATGTTCTCCTTGCTTGTGAGCCTGTCCATAATCTCCATTGTCTCGGCCGCCTGTTCCACTGCATCAGTGCTGTAGTTGCTGCACTCGCCCTTTATGGCTGCCGTGCCCGATATCAGAACTGTATCTCCAAGCAGGCGGGCACGCTCGAACTTTGGTGTTGTCCTCTCGTTCAGTTGCTCAATTACCTTGCCGTCGAGCACCTGCTGCGAGTAGTTGTGTGCTGCAATCTGCAATGGGTTGTCAATGGGCAGGTTGGCACATTTCTCGCCCTTTATTGCGCATATCTCAACCACCACGCCACCGGCGCTTGTGCCAATTCCTGTTGCTGCAGGGTAGCCACCGGTCCACTTGTCGCTGCCATAGAATATTGAACGCGCATCGTTGAACTCCTGGTAGTTCTGGCTGCCGTCGTTCAGCACCGTGATGCCCGGGATGTAGTTCCACTGGCGGTAGATGTCACTTGGCTTGAAACCATTGCTCCCGAGCATCTTCGCAATGCCCTCAAATATGTCTTTCGACTGCTCAAAGGTAGTTCCTCCGTCAAAGCGTGGGACAATGCCACCGGTCATCAGCTCAGTGCAACCTTTTACTGTTATGAGCCTGTAATTGCGGTGGTACTCAACTATGGCATCACTGCAGGCAATGTATGTTGCTTCAATGGTTACGCCACCATGCAATGTCTTCTGTGCAATGTAGCTTGTGAGCGGAATCTGCTCGCCGAAAATCTCCGTTGCAACCTTGTCTATCGTTGCAAGGTCCTTCCTGTATTCGCAATTGTCGGCAGGCTTGTTGAAAATGGCTAACTTAATCAATCCTGCGGCATCAACCTGCAACAACGCGTCACGGAGCATCTCTTCAAATGCCCCTTCAACAGTTGATGTATATATCCGTTGGATTTTTTCTACCATTTTGCGAAGTTTACTAATATTCTGCTAAGATACGACTTTTTTCCGTTATATTGGCGGTTGCCGTCAGTTTTATTGCTGTTATCGTTCCAGTTTGAACCTCAAACGCAACGTGCCGTTCTCAAAACTGTGGCTTATGATCTTGAACCTTCCAATCTCGCTTGTGTTATCCACATGCGTTCCAATGCATGCGCACACGTCATAATCGCCCACGCGCACAATACGCAATGTCTCGCTTGCATCGGCAGGCAGCTTGCTCAGGTCAACCCCCGCGGGGACATTCTCGCGTGTCACAAACTCTATGGTCACTGGCAATTGCTGTGCAATCACATCATTTACCTGTTGCTCTATGGCTGCAATCTGCTCCTCGGTAGGCGCGCATGGCAGGGTATAGTCGCACTTGCTCTTCTTTCGCTCAATATGGGCATTGCGGCTTCGCTCACATCCGAACATACGTACCATTGTCTGGTTCAAAATATGCTCTGTGGTGTGCATAGGTGGGTACTCCGCCTTGTTGTGGTCGTTCAATATAGGTGTTTCTGTTGTCATTGGTTCTGTTGGTTAATGAGGTTTACTACAACTTTTACCATTATGTCTTTTTCTTCGGTGCGGCTCTCGGCTATCATCAGTGTGAGGGCAACGAGCGTGTTGTCTGCTATTCGCTTGCTGCCGTCGGCACGGTATAGTATTCCGTTACGTTCCATAAACCAAAGGAAAAGCATTGCGGCTATGCGCTTGTTGCCGTCGCTGAATGAGTGGTTCTTTGTAACAAGGTAGAGTAGCATTGCAGCTTTCTCCTCAACACTCGGGTATAGTTCTACACCACCGAAAGTCTGGTATATCTGCCCGATTGAACTTTTAAAAGAGTTGTCCTTTTCATTTGCAAACAGATTGCTTTCGCCGAATTTCTCTTTCAGGCTCAAAATAGCTTCCATTGCGTTTTCGTATGTTGCATGGAAGCGTTCCTCCTTGGTGGTGTTTTCAATAGTCAGTTGTTGGTAGTCATAACGGTCGAGTGTGTCAAGAGCATAGACATAGTCAGTTACAACCGATAACAGTCCACAAGATTGGTCATCGGTAAGTTTTTCCTGTGAATTTACGGTGTGAGCAAGCAGGCGAACAACATCTTTTAGCTCGTTGTAGTGTTCAAGTCTAATCTTGTCGTTTATTGCATAACCCTTTATGATATAGTCTTTGAGTATGCGATTTGCCCATTGACGGAAACGCGTGCCATTAATGGATTTTACACGATAACCAACTGATATAATTACATCAAGGTTGTAATATTCTGTATATGTTGTTTGTGTATGTCCTTTTCTGCGACCATATTTCTCGGTATGTGCAATTTTTGCACATACCAAGCTTCTTTCTAATTCCCCCTCTTTAAAGCAATTGCTTATATGTCGTGCAATAACAGTTCTATCACGTCCGAAGAGTGTTGCCATCTGTGCTTGTGAAAGCCAAACGGTTTCATTCTCCAATTTTACTTCAAGTGAAACGGTGTTGTCGTCGCTAGTGTATATTGCTATTGGTGATATGTCAAACTCGCTGTTGTGCATAGGTGGGTACTCTGCCTTATTATGGTCGTTCAATATTGGTGTTTCTGTTGTCATGACTGATAATTGTGTATTGCAAAGATAACCATTATATTCGTAGCCGCAATCTTGCCAAAACAGAATGTTGTTCGTATTTTTGTAGTGTATAAAAGATTACGAAGCAAAAAATGATAAAGAGTCTGTTACTTGTGGGCGCGGGTGGTGCGCTTGGCAGCATTGCACGCTATGCCGTGTCACTGTTGTTTACTCACTTTGCAATATGCAGCCATTGGGCAACGCTTGTGGTGAATGTCATAGGCTCGTTCCTCATAGGCTTCGCCATTCCTTTGCTTTCTAACGGAACTGCTCTTTTTGCCGTGGTGGGTTTCTGCGGTGGCTTCACAACCTTTTCAACCTTCTCGTCACAGGCTCTACAACTTTTTCAGGCAGGTGAACGGCTGACAGCGGCTGCATATGTGGCAGCCTCGCTTGTGGTTTCGGTGCTGATGGTGTTGCTTGGAATGTACCTTGCTGGGAAGTTTGTTAAATAGAACTGTGTTTGATGTCAAGGATAGAACGTGAAAAGAAGACCGTTGCGGTAATGATAGCCATCTATTGCCGTTACAAAGAGGGCAACAGCAACATGTGCGATGCTTGCAGGCAACTTCTTGAATATGCCAATCGTCGTTTGAGTCATTGCAAGTTCGGCGAGGAGAAAAGCACTTGCCGCAAATGTCCTATACACTGTTATAAACCCGATATGCGTGAGCGTATGCGTGAAGTCATGCGCTTCTCCGGTCCCCGAATGATACTTTTCCATCCAATTATGGCAATCAGGCATTTATGGGATGAGAGAAAGTAAAAAATCTTGAATAACTTTTGAAGCAGCCCGACGGGCTGCTTCAAAAGTTATTAGATATTCTTTGCGATAAAATCTCCAACCTCGGTGGTTGTCGACGGCTTCACGCCTTCGGGGGCAATGTCCTCGGTAACCACATTCTGCTCTATTGAAAGGTTTACAGCCTTGCGTATTGCAGCGCCTGCTTCCATGTCGGCGAATGCATACTCAAACATCATTGCTGCCGATAGAATAGTCGCTATGGGGTTGGCAATGTTCTTGCCTGCAGCCTGTGGGTATGAGCCGTGGATGGGCTCAAAGAGTGACGTTCCTGTGCCAATTGAAGCCGACGGCAACAGGCCCAGCGAACCGGTGATGACGCTTGCCTCGTCGGTGAGAATGTCGCCGAACATGTTCTCGGTCACCATAACATCGAAATGCTTTGGCTGCTGTATAATCTTCATCGCAGCATTGTCAACGAACATATATTCAACCTCAACGTTGGGGTAATCCTTCTCCATCGCCTTGGCAGTCTCGCGCCACAGGCGTGATGTCGCCAGTACGTTCGCCTTGTCAACAACCGTGAGCTTACCCCTGCGCTTGCCGGCATACTCAAATCCCAGACGGCATATGCGCTCAATCTCCTCGCGTGAATAGACACAGGTGTCGTATGCCGTATTGCCATCCTCGGAACGGCCTTGCGGACGGCCGAAGTAGAGACCGCCTGTCAGTTCGCGCACGCAGATGAAGTCGGCACCCTCGACAAGGTCATAACGCAAAGGCGAGCGGTGGAGCAGCGAGTCGAATGTGTTTACCGGGCGCAGGTTGGCATAGAGACCAAGCTTTTTGCGCATGGCAAGCAAGCCCTGCTCGGGACGCACTTTTGCCTCGGGGTTGTTGTCGAATCGTGGGTCGCCAATGGCACCGAACAGCACTGCGTCGGCATCCATGCAGGCCTGGTGTGTCTCGTCGGGGTAGGGGTTACCTGTAGCGTCAATGGCTGCGGCTCCCACAAGCGCGTGTGTGTATGTTATGTTGTAACCGAACTTCGCTGCCACTGCATCAACAGCCTTCACTGCCTGTGCAACAATCTCCGGTCCAATACCGTCACCGGGGAGTACAGCTATTTTAATATCTTTCATAATTCTCTCTTTTTGTGGGCGAGCCAACCTCGCCCCTACATTTTTTTAGGTAATAATATAGCATTGACCCAGCGGACCCTGTCATTTTTCGGGCAAGCCCTCAACAACACGTCTGAGCAAAGCGAAGTATCTCTGTTCTGCGTAGTTTTGAGATCCTTCACATCCAGTTATTCGCTGCGCTCATCGAAAACCTCTTTAATTATTACATTAAGGAATGGTCAGGATGACAATTTCGCGAATAATGTCAACATTGGGTCAACTTCTATATTATTGCTTTTTTTTATTCTTGTTTGGCATGTCTGTAGGGGCAGGGTTTGCCTGCCCTCATATACCGACATAGCCCTTACTCTGTAGTCGAGTTTTTATCTCTTCTCAAACGACTCAATCTCCGTGCGTATGCTCACAAGGAAATCGACATCGTCATATCCGCTCATCAGGCACTGCTTCTTGTAGGGTGCAATCTCAAACTGCTCCTTCATCTCTGTGCCAACAATCTCAATTGTCTGTGCCGGCAAGTCAATATACAGCTGCATACTTGCATCAGCTTCGGCTGCCTTGAATATCTCCGCAAGCATCTGCTCGCTTACCACAACAGGCAAAAGACCATTGTTGAGCGCGTTGTTGCGGAAAATATCGGCAAAGAAACTCGATACAACGGCGCGGAATCCTGCGCCGTCAATGGCCCATGCTGCGTGCTCACGGCTCGAACCGCAACCAAAGTTCTTTCCTGCAACCAATATCTCGCCCTTGTATATTGGCGAGTTCATTACAAAATCGGGCTTGGGGTTGCCATCCTTGTCATATCGCCAGTCGCGGAACAGGTTCTCGCCGAATCCTTCGCGCGTCGTCGCCTTCAGGAACCGTGCAGGGATAATCTGGTCGGTATCAATGTTCTCAATCGGCAGCGGCACCACCGTTGAGCGTAGTGTTGTGAATTTCTGTCTCATGACTCTTTGCTGTAACGGAGTTCTACATCATTGTACGTGGGTCTGTTATCACACCTGTCACTGCTGCCGCAGCAGCTACCAATGGACCTGCCAACAGAGTGCGTGCCTCGGGGCCTTGACGTCCCTCGAAGTTACGGTTCGATGTCGCCACGCAATATTGTCCGGCTGGTATCTTGTCCTCGTTCATTGCAAGGCATGCCGAGCAGCCAGGCTGTCGCAGTTCAAAACCCGCCTCCTCAAGAATGTCGCGCAAGCCCTCTTCAATAGCCATGCGCTCCACCTCCTTTGAGCCGGGGACAATCCATGCCGTTATGTTGTCGGCCTTCTTGCGTCCCTTTACAAAGCCTGCGAATGCGCGAAGGTCCTCAATGCGTCCGTTGGTGCAACTGCCCACAAATACATAATCAACCCTCTTTCCAATCATCCTGTCGCCCTCGGCAAAATCCATGTAAGCAAGAGCCTTGGCGTACGAAGCCTTTGATGCTGTGTCCATTCCGGCCGATGACGGTATCTCGCCATTTACGGCTATTCCCATGCCGGGGTTTGTACCGTATGTAATCATTGGCTCAATGTCGGCAGCATCGAACGTGATTTCCTTGTCAAACACTGCGTCATCATCCGATTTCAGCTTACTCCAGCGCTCCACAGCCTTCTCCCACTCGTCGCCCTGTGGCGCGAACTCACGTCCTTTCAGGTAGTCGAATGTTGTCTGGTCGGGGGCAATCATTCCGCCGCGTGCACCCATCTCAATGCTCATGTTGCATATTGTCATGCGCGCCTCCATTGAAAGCGAACGTATAGCCTCGCCCGCGAACTCCACGAAGTGTCCTGTGCCGCCACCTGTGCCAAGCTTTGAAATGATATAAAGGATAATGTCCTTTGAACAGACACCGGGCTTCAGCTTGCCATCCACGTTTATTCTCATGCTCTTGGGCTTCGACTGCAGTATGCACTGCGATGCAAGAGCCATCTCCACCTCGCTTGTGCCAATGCCGAATGCAATGCAACCCAACGCACCATGTGTCGATGTGTGGCTGTCGCCGCAGACAATTGTCATTCCCGGCTGCGTCAAGCCCGTCTGTGGTCCGATCACATGGATTATACCGTTACGCTCCGAACCTATAGGGAATATCTTTATCCCGTTCTCGGCGCAGTTGCTCTCGAGTGTCGCCACCTGCTGTGCCGACTGTGGCTCGGCTATTGGCAAGTGCTGGTTCTTTGTGGGTATGTTATGGTCGGGGCTTGCCGTTACCTGTGCAGGGCGGAACACGCCAATGCCACGCTTGCGCAGTCCTGCAAAAGCCTGCGGGCTTGTAACCTCGTGAATGTATTGGCGGTCGATATACAGCACGCACGAACCACCGTCCAGCGTGCGCACGGTGTGCGAATCCCAAATCTTGTCAAACAAAGTGTTCATGGTCAAGCTATTTTTGATATTGCATCAATGAATGATTCCACCGATGCTGTAACAATGTCAGTGTTTGCACCAAAGCCGTGGTACATCTTGCCCTTGTGCGAAATCTGCATGTGCACCTTACCAAGGTCGTCGCTTCCGCGTGTGATGGCCTGGATGAGGAACTCCTCAATGTGTACGCGGCGCTTGGTAATGTTCTTCACAGCAGTGATGGCTGCATCCACAGGGCCATTGCCGTATGCCGTCTCAGTGAACACGTCGCCGTCGAAGCTTATCTGCACGGTAGCAGTTGGCAGGGCCGATTTACCGCACACAACCTGCAAGCCCACGAGCTGTATGCTCATTCTGCGGTGGTTGGTTGTGCCAATGAGCACCTCAAGGTCTCTTGTGGTAATCATCTTCTTCTTGTCGGCAAGCTCAAGGAAACGCTGATAGATGTCGTCAAGCTCCTCGCCCTCGGGGGTGTAGCCAATCTCGCTCAAGTGGTGCTTCAGCGCCGCGCGTCCGCTGCGTGCTGTGAGCACAATGCTCGACTGGTCAACACCCACATCCTCGGGAGCAATGATCTCATATGTCTCGCGGCTCTTGAGCACGCCATCCTGGTGAATGCCCGATGAGTGCGCGAAGGCATTGCGTCCAACGATAGCCTTGTTTGCCTGCACCGGCATGCGCATTAAGTTCGACACCAACTTGCTTGTCGAGATTATCTGCTTTGTGTCTATGCCAAGGTCAAAATCCAGGTTCGAGTGGCACTTTATTGCCATTACCACCTCCTCAAGTGCAGTGTTGCCGGCTCTCTCGCCAAGGCCGTTTATTGTCACCTCAACCTGTCGCGCACCATTCTGCACGGCAGCCAATGTGTTGGCTGTTGCCATGCCCAGGTCATTGTGGCAGTGCGTTGAAATTATCGCCTTGTCAATGTTGGGGACATTATTCTTCAGGTAGGCAATCTTTGCACCATACTCATTGGGCAGGCAGTAGCCTGTGGTGTCGGGGATGTTTACCACCGTTGCACCGGCAGCAATCACAGCCTCAATCACGCGTGCCAGGTACTCATTGTCCGAGCGGCCTGCATCCTCGGCATAGAACTCCACGTCATCCACAAAACGGCGTGCATACTTCACAGCCTCCACGGCATGCTCAATGACCGTCTCGGGTGTCATGCGCAGTTTCTCATATATGTGGTAGGGCGATGTGCCAATGCCGGTGTGTATGCGTCCGCGCTTCGCAAATTCAAGCGCCTGTGCTGCAACATCAATATCCTTTTTCACTGCACGTGTGAGCGCACATATCGTGGGGTTGGTTACAGCCTTCGAAATCTCCACCACCGAGTTGAAGTCTCCGGGGCTTGAGATGGGGAAGCCCGCCTCAATGATGTCCACACCCAGTTTCTCCAACTGTCGTGCAACCTCAATCTTTTCAATTGTGTTCAGCTGACAGCCCGGTACCTGCTCGGCGTCGCGTAGGGTGGTGTCGAATATGAATACTTTTTCGCTCATGGTCTTTGAGTGGTATTTGTTTATGCAGTCGTGTCGACCGCTCCTGTCATCCTGAACGGAGTAAAGTATCTTTTGTGTCTTGTCAAGAGATACTTCGCTACGCTCAGTGTGACATACGATGTTATATCAAATGAAAAATCTTTAATTGTTCTCTGGGCGGAGCTTGCGCACCACAGCACCCGCCTGCCACATCTCGGTCTCTCGCATCTCGCGGAGTTCCTCCTCCAGCTTCTGACGGTAGTCAGGCTGTGAGTTAGTGTCAATGCTACGCTGCGCCTCGTTGCCGCAAGCCACCTCGCTGTACAAGTCCTCGAACACCGGCATTGTAGCATCGCGGAACTTCTTCCACCAGTCCAGCGCACCGCGCTGTGCAGTAGTAGAACAGTTCGCATACATCCAGTCCATACCATTCTCCGCAATCAACGGCATGAGGCTCTGTGAAAGCTCCTCGACTGTCTCGTTGAACGCCTCCGAAGGAGTATGTCCATTCTTGCGCAACACCTCATACTGCGCCGCAAAGATACCCTGGATAGCACCCATCAAAGTACCACGCTCACCTGTAAGGTCAGAGTAAACCTCACGCTTGAAAGTAGTCTCGAACAAGTAACCCGAACCCACACCAATGCCAAGCGCAATCACACGGTCCCATGCACGGCCCGTAGCATCCTGGAAAATAGCATAGCTCGAGTTCAAACCACGACCCTGCAGGAACATACGGCGAAGCGAAGTACCCGAACCCTTAGGAGCAACAAGAATCACATCCACATCAGCCGGCGGAACAATACCCGTACGCTCCTTGTAAGTGATACCGAAACCATGAGAGAAATAGAGCGCCTTGCCCGGAGTAAGATGCTTCTTCACAGTAGGCCACACAGCAATCTGTCCCGCATCAGAGAGCAAATACTCAATGATGGTCGCCTTCTCGCAAGCCTCCTCAATATCAAAGAGATTCTCTCCCGGAACCCAACCATCCTCAACAGCCTTGTCCCAGCTCTTTGAATCCTTTCTCTGTCCCACGATAACGTTGAAACCATTGTCTCTCAAGTTAAGTGACTGGCCCGGGCCCTGTACACCATAACCAATGACTGCAATAGTCTCATCCTTCAATGTCTCCAAAGCCTTAGCCAATGGATATTCCTCGCGTGTCACGACGTTCTCAACCACGCCGCCAAAATTCATCTGTGCCATAATTGTAATTATTTTTAATGTTATTGTTTTGTTATTTTTTGGTAATAATATAGCAGTTGACCCAGCGGACCTTGTCATTTTTCGGGCAAGCCCTCAACAACACGTCTGAGCAAAGCGAAGTATCTCTGTTCTGTGTGGTTATAAGATCCTTCACATCCAGTTATTCGCTGCGCTCATCGAAAACCTCTTTAATTATTACATTAAGGAATGGTCAGGATGACAAATTCGCGAATAATGTCAACATTCTATATCATTACCTATTTTTTGTGGAGGGCGAGCCGACCTCGCCTCTACGTATTTATATTTGTTGCATTGCCTTCTTTCTCTGCTCCTCTACATGTTGCATGTATTCGTTCATCAACTCCGTGCGCGATTTTATGATTGCCACCACTCCCGAGCATACGAACTGGTATAGTCCATAGGGCGAGAGCATCTGGTAAAGCTCGTCAATCTCCTCCTTGTGGCCGGTCTTCTCCAGTACAATATAGTCGTCGTGAATGTCCAGTATTCTCACATTGTGGCGTCGAACAAGCTCCTCCACATTGCGCCCGCGCTTTACCTTGTATAGCGCAATCTGCTGCATCACCACCTCCGATGGGGTATAGCAGAACGCCTTCAGTACATCCACCTTCTTCTCAATCTGCTTCACAAGGTTGGCTACCTTCTCTTCCTCGTTACGCACGAGGATGGTATATTTGTGTACGCCCTCTATTGCCGATTCCGATACCGTCAACGATTCAATGTTAACGTTGCGGTGTGTGAACACCGTTGTAATCTGGCTCAAAAGACCTACCTTGTTTTCCGAAAATACGGTTATGATAAAATCCTTGTTCATTGTTGTTCAAAGTTTACTCAACAAAATACATATTTGTCATTTCGAACGAACGTGAGAAATCTCTTTGCAAACAGTAGAGATCCCTGCTCGCTCCGCTCTGTCGGGATGACAGAAACGCAGGCTTTTTATTCCAATCGTATGTTTTCCAATGGCTGGCCTGCGGGCACCATGGGGAACACGTTCTCCTCTTTCTGCACTCTCACTTCCAACAGGAATGCTCCCTTTGCTTCGCGCATCTCCTTTACTGCATCATCAAGTTCCTCGTGTCTGTTGACAATACGGTATTCAATATGGTTAGCCTTTGCCAGCAACTCAAAATCGGGGTTCACAAGCTCTGTGAACGAGTAGCGGCGGTCATAGAACAGCTCCTGCCACTGGCGCACCATGCCAAGGTAACCGTTGTTCATGAGCACAATCTTCACTCCCACCTGCGACTGGTATATGGTGCCAAGCTCCTGCGATGTCATCTGCAATCCACCGTCGCCAACGAAAAGGCAGACCTCCCTGTGGGGCATGCCAATCTTTGCACCAATGGCAGCCGGCAGTCCGTATCCCATTGTTCCAAGGCCGCCCGATGTTATTATGCTGCGTGACTGCTTGAAACGGAAGTAGCGCGATGCAAACATCTGCTGCTGTCCAACGTCGGTTACAATGATGGCATCGTCGAACTGCTGCGACACAGCATCCACAACCTCGCCCATGCGCAGGTGCTCGCCACGTCGCTCAATTGCCGGCTCAATGACATCCTCGCGCTCAATGTTTGCACATGCGCGGAACTCATCAATCCATGCACTGTGGTCGTTCTTTGTGATCTTCTCTGTCAGCAACGGCAGTGTCTTCTTCACGTCGCCCATAACGGCAACATCGGCATATACCAGCTTGTTTATCTCGGCAGGGTCAATCTCCATGTGTATGATCTTGGCATTGATGCCAAAGTTCGATGGCTTGCCCGTCGCGCGCTCATCAAAGCGCATTCCAATGGCAATCAACAGGTCACAGTCACGGTTCTTTATGTTGGGGCCATAGTTGCCGTGCATGCCCATCATACCCACAAACTGCGGGTGCTCCGATGGTATGGCCGACATGCCAAGCAATGTGCTTGCTGCCGGTATGCCGCTCTTCTCAAGGAATGCCAACAACTCCTTCTCGGCTCCACCAAGTATCACACCCTGGCCAATGAGAGCCATGGGCTTGCGTGCAAGGTTAATAAGGCGTGCAGCCTCCAATATCTGGCCATTGTCAATGTCGTTGTCGGGCATGTAGCTGCGTATGAACTTCGTGGGGTTGTACTCAAAATCCAACATTCCTGTCTGCGCATCCTTTGTGATGTCTACCACCACAGGGCCGGGACGGCCTGTCGATGCAACATAGAACGCACGTGCAATGGCCTCGGGGATATCCTCGGCACGCTTTACCTGGCAGTTCCATTTTGTTATGGAGTTGGTAATCTCAATGAAGTTTATCTCCTGGAAAGCATCGGTACCTAATGTCGACGATGCAACCTGTCCTGTTATGAGCACAATTGGGGTAGAGTCGAGCATGGCATCGGCCAGTCCACTCACGGTGTTTGTAGCACCTGGTCCCGATGTCACCATACACACGCCTGTGCGGCCCGTTGCGCGGGCATAACCCTCGGCAGCGTGCACGGCACACTGCTCGTGGCGCACAAGTATATGGTTCAGCTTGTCGCGATAGTCGTACAAGGCATCGTAAACCGATATTATGGCACCACCCGGATAGCCGAACATGGTGTCAACCCCTTCGGCAATCAATGAGCGTATCACAGCCTCTGCACCGCTTATGCGTGGCAGGTCCTTAGGGAAAGTGATAGGGTGGTTTGCGTTATCTGAAAAAGCCATATAAGTAATAAGGTATCTTTTTGAATTCAAAAGAGCCTCTCTCCAAATTGGAGAAAGGCTCTTGTATATCTGTAGCGTTCATATATACATATAACCTTTCTCCCGTCATCTCCGCAAGACCACGAGGTTTAGATTATTGACAATATACAAACTATTAAACATTCTTCTTTCCTTTTTGTTTGTTACGGCTGCGAATGTAATAGCAAAAATCAATAAAACAAAGAAAATCTATACTTTTTTGTAAAAAAATAACGATGATTGCAATAAATATGTCTATTAATATAGGTTTGCTGCATGATTTTTGACAAAATTGCTGTAAACACAACGCCCCGGCAGTAATTGCCAGGGCGCGGGTTTGGGTAAATTGCAAAGGATTAGTTCTCTGCTTACATGAATGACTTTTTGATTATTTCTGTTCGTTTTTTAAAACATCATAAGCTAGTAGAATCTCCTCTAAAGCTTTTCTCTCATTGCCTGTAATGCTGCGGGTTTCTGTATATTTTCCACTCAATCTCATTTTCAATGACTTTCCTTTAACCATTTCTCTGAGATAAGATAAAAGGGCATCATCTACACTCACATCTATCCATTCCCATACAGATCCTCCGCTATTGTCACTTTCTTTGTTCCTGTATTTATCAAAGAAAATTTCCTTTGTTTCTCCATCGTATGAAAGATATGCTCTTTCAAAAAATATCCAGTTGTCTCCTTCGTATGACATTTTTAATCTAAGCCACACATTGCTCTCATCCTGTCCAATGTAAAGTGAAACTCTATTGACATCATTATAATGAGTAAAGTATGGATTTTGATACCATGTTATGCCGCTGACATCATCGTGCCTTTTCTTCAATTTGTTGACGGCTTGCATTCTTTTTGCTTCTTCTGCTTTTATGCTGTCATCGCGCTCTTTAATAAGCTTCTGTAATGCGCTTTTAGCTTTTTGGCACTCGTTAGATGTTGGATGATATTTTTCTATTTTTTCGCACAGCGTCGTCAGTGATTTAATATCTTTACTTTCAATGAGCTTGCTTGCTTCCAAATATAATTTATCAGGAGAATTTCTGTAATTGTCTATTTCTGTTTTGAGAACAGATATTTCATTTTTTAAAACAACAACCTCGTTCTCTAACTCTTTGTTCTTTTCTGCCAATGTATTATATTCCATTTGGCTTGGTCCACAAGATACGTATACCAATCCCGCGGATAACAAAATAAATAGTTTTTTCATAATATGGTAATTATTAGAGGTAATGGACAAAAGGATTATTCTTGCAATTTCTTTTCTGCTGCCTTTACAATTTTTGAGAAGCCAACAATTAGTGGATACCACAGAATACAGTATACTATTGCTGCAACAATTGGTGTCCATGCAATATCTCTGGTGTAGTAATCGCTTGACAATACAATGCAGAGTATAATTCCACCTATGATATTAATTGCGAGAAGGATATTTGCAATGGTGTTTATGGCACTTCCCCATGTCGTATTAGGCTCTTTCTTGACTTCTGTTTCAGTCCTTTCTGCTGGAGCATATTTGAGTATCTCCCGATATTCTTCATCAGTAACCTCAATAGGGGCCGGAACATATGTTCTTTTGGCATATCTTTGTTTTTCTTCGTCCCATTGACATTCCTTACTTCCATCCCAAACATCAAGGTATACAACACCTTCTACGCTCTTGCTTTCATCTACCAAGCCAAGTGATATGAGATGTTCATTTCTTTCTCTCAGTTCTTTTTCCTTCTGTTCACTTTTCTTCTTGTCGATGAATTCCTGTACTTTTGCATTCATGGTATTTAGAGTTTTATAGTGTGATGAATTTCAATGTCTTTAAGAATATTGCTAAGATATGATAAACTCTGTGAAAAAACTAAATACAACGCGTTTTTTTGCATTTACTCTTTTGCCAACTCCTTGTATTCAAACCCACAAGTTCCAATGTGACAGTTGTTCTTGTCGGTAAAAGTATATCTGAATTCAATGTTTGCCGCCTTGAAGAAATCGTTTGGTTCCACCTCTTCCATTGCGCATGTTCCTATGGTTTCATAGTAAAACTCAATTTTTTTATCTTCTTCAAACTCATCTATAATCTCCTTCCATTCATCTTTGGTAAAACTATTCTTCTCTACCTCCAATCTGTATGTAAAAGTGTATGTCGATCCTGATGATTTTATCTCGGTCAGAGTCATGATTTCATCTATTACAACAGGAGTCTTGTTTTTCATCTTCTCAAACTCTTCGTACAATGCGTTCTCGAAATCCGAAATGGTTTTTGCCAATAATAAATCATAGTCGCTTAGTGTGCTATCGCCTGTGATTGGTTCTTCTTGATTGCTTTGGGGAACCTCAATCTTTGGGGCTGTTTGTGCCTGTGTTGTTTTATTTGTATCCCTATTTTGGAATATACTTATCAATGTACTGGCGATAACCATGATACCGCCAAGGACAATGAGTACTGTTGGAGCAATTTTTGAATGTTTTTTCTCGCAACCCAATATCTTTTTCGCCAGCAAATCTCTTGTAAACATTGTAAGGCCAATGGTAATAAACCAGTATTCCGGTACCAGAACAGCTACGGCCAAAGCAAACAATGGGCTTGGGAATGGTCCTTCAATGGCGCCAACAGCAAGCATTGCAGTTCCAAACAATACGTGGATTATTGCCCACAGAATAATTAATGCTGAATAATAGATGACCTTTTTCATAATATTCCTTTTTTATAGTTATAAGTCATAAGTCTTTTCAGTAGAGGGCTTTACCAACTATAAAAAAGAAAGCGCAGACCCTCGTCATACGCTGTCTGGGCTCACCACAAGCCATAGTCCAATATGAGAAAGCCTGCACTTATGCAGATTTCTCAATAGAACTATTATTTTGCTCGTAGAGTTCCGAGGTGGTGATTCAGACAGCCTTGAGCAAATTATGTTAAATGTCTTGTATAAGGCTGTCGCCTCGATACATTGCGAAGATAGGCTAAACTTCGCAGAAAATGAAATTAACCGGAAAGTTTTTTCCTTCCCGGTTAATTTATGCGGTGTAGTAGCCGTTTTGCGAATGCAGATATCCTGTTATTTCTCTGCGTCGTTCTTTTCCATTTCAAATTCAATCACGTCGGCATCCCACTTGCAGCATTTGCCAGTGCCCAAGTCAATGGCCCATGCCAATATATTGGTCAAATTTATGATAGATACAGGGTTGAATGTCGCTTCAAGTACAATAGGCGTGTTTTTATATCCTTCCTTTTTTACAATCAATGTCTTGTTTGAAAGTTTTTTCTTGATCTTGATAGTTGCAGTACCATCTTCTTCAATTTCGCCAAGCTTGATGCCATTGTCGTAAATTCTGGCTTCCGGTGTTCCCATAAATGTTATAGGTTGTTTGCTGGGTGTGAATAATGTACCGCAAGAAGAAAGATACAATGCGCAAATTAACATTAAAATTACTTTTTTCATAGTGCAGGATTTTATAGTTGTTATTCTGTTGATTGTTTCTGTTGGGGAGCCTTGACTCAGGTGTCCGCTTAGTCCTGAACACCTTGCGAATGTATACTAAAGTTCGTAAAAAACGAAATTAACCGAAAAGATTTTTCTTTCCGGTTAATTTATGCGGGTGGAATGTTACTTTCATAAATAGAAATTATAAGCAGTTCTTCGATGATTATGAAGAATGATAGATGCATTTAGTTATGCGACCGCAACCAACGCGGGCGCGACAACTCTCCCTCTTGATTTAGAGGGAGTACCCGAAGGGGGAGGGAGATTTACACTGCGCGTGACCTATGGCTCTGCAATTGGCTCGAATGGGAATAAATAAAAAAGAGCCTCACGGCTCTTTTTTATTTATTCCCATTCGACTAGAACCGTTGAATTATTGCTAATTGTTTTAACTTTATTATCAATACTTTAACATCGTTTCCTGCTCTAAAAAGAGTGAACTGGTGTCAAAAACTGGTGTCGAAAGTGTTTATTTCTTTACATCCTCGGGGAATAGGCTCTCGAACTCTTTTGTAAGTTCTGCCATTTTGGGAATAATATTATCTATGGCAACCTTGTCGTTCTCTTTTGTTGCCGAAGCTAATGTTTCTAGAATCTCTACCAATTTATAGCAGTTTGTATTTTTCTTCGGGCTCCAACATTCGGCAGTGTAATATCCGCCGTTAACCAACAACTCGTATGTCTCACCGTCCAAACCATCGGGTTGGGCAAGATAGGAAGATGAAAATATTGCAGCAAAGAACAGTTGATTTATACTGTTTGCTGCTTCATCAGAAATCTTGCAGCGATATTCATTAATCTCTATGTTCTTTGAATACCAGATGCACTTGTTGGCGATTCTTAATACGAGCTCGGAATTTTCGTAGTAGCATCCCAGTTCGCCTGTAAAAGATGGTCGTATTGTAAAGGCGAAACTGTTCAACTTTCTGTTATTCAACAACAGACTATCTACTCTTGCGGCATAGGCTGTTAGACTGTTCTTTGAGTTGTTTCTGCCCCTTGGGTATAATCTGCTTTGTGCGCTTGCTTCAATAACGAAACATAATCCTAATATAACAAGGATAAGGTAGGTTGTTTTTTTAGCTAACATTGATGGTAGAATTTAATGGCTGGGGGAAAGTGATTATTTATTTTGTAAAAACAGTGTTCCCTTTCTCTATTCAAAAATAATATTTATGTTAGATAGTTATTGTGGGCCTGTATAATACATTGCAAATATGAAGTAAATATTTTTACTATAAAAGTAAATAACGGAGAAAGTTTGTAGAATAGATATGATTGTAAATAAACAAAGTTATTCCTCCTGGCGAAGCCGGGAGCAATAACTTACAAACAAAATTCAAATTAAATACAAAACTCTCTCTTTACCCTCTGTACTGTGCTAACGCTTACATTTGAGAGTGTCGCTGTGTTTCGTACAGAGTAACCACGCTTCATAAGTGAGATTAATAGTAAAAATGGTTAATAAGTATGTCAACAAAAAGTTTTTTACTTATATTTGCGGTAAAATCGGGAATGCAGTTTGCACTTGCATTGAAAAAATATTGAATGTTTTTTGATATTTCTCAGTTGTTCGTGTATATATATGCTTCAATCATTATAATTCTACGTGTTAAAATATGCTCGATAGTATCAAGGATATTCAAAAACAATATGAAACAGGAGAAAATCCTGTTCTTGTAATGTGCAGCGACAAGAATGAGTATGTGTGTAAATATATGCGTTCTTTAAATCCTGCGTATAAGCTTGTGTGTGAATTTGTTGGTTCTCATCTTGTTGAAAAATGGAATATCCGTTCTCCGAAAATGAACCTAGTGAAAATCAAGGCTGAGCATTGGAGTAATTTTTTATCGACAAATTGTATCCGTACTGCACCTGCGTTGGGGTATATGATGCTGAATAGTGTTGTTGATATTACACAGACAACGTATAGTCATATACAACTGTCGAAAAAAGTTCTTGCACAATTGTTAAAGATTGCTCTTTTTGACTTTTGGGTAGCAAATGAAGACCGTACATATAACAATGCAAATTTGCTGTACGATGTAAAATGCGATGAACTTGTTTCTATTGATTATGGTGGAATATTCAATACCTCGACATTTGAATATCCAATGTGTCAACTGACAATAACAGATACGATATTGTATGCAGAAATATTCAAACAATTTAAAAATAGATTTTCAAATAATGAAATTAGGACTGTTGCTGTAGGGTTGGAAGACTATTATAGAAAGTCGGTCGATAATTGCAGAGGTGTGCTTGAAAGTATAGTTTTGAGAATACCATTAGAATGGAAAGTTGATAATGATATTATATTTAATAAACTGATGCAACTGTTTGATGAATCGTGGGTGGATGATGTGTGGACGAATTTTGTTGAATGTTTAAATGATAATATAAATGAATAAGTTACAGTATAGCATAATTTTTGGTGAGATTAGACCCGAGATTTCTGAACGTTTGAGTCTTGGTGTCATTGTTGTTGATGGTGAAAATATTTCTGTTAAATACTCAAACAAGAAGCTACAAGTCTTGAAAAGTTTGTATTCTCAGAAGGAATACGACTTTGTTGGAAGGGTTGTTAGAGGATTGTCTAGAAATAATAAGATACCTTCAGAAGGTATAGTCAATTATTTGTCACGATACTCTAATAATTTACTATCTATTTCTAAATTGCAATGGATAGATTTGGAAGCGACTGAAAAGAGTAAGCAATGGTTGTATGATACATATGTAAAGGTGGGTTAAAACAACCCCTTGGAAATAAAACAGCAAAAAAAGAGCCTTTCGGCTCTTTTTTTGCTGTTGTCCCCTGCGGGGCCACTCCCATTGAGTCCATTGTTTTTGTCTTTGACAATCGCAACCCACGCGGTGTAACTTTTGCGACACTTCGCGTGACTATTGCTAAACAATGGCCTCTATCATCGCTTCGCGATAATTGAACCAACCTTTTGTTTCCTGCGGAAACCGCAACCCACGCGGCATAACCTTTGGCTATGCTGCGCGTGACCATTGCTTTGTAATTGCTTCGATTAATAATACTGCCATTGACCCAATCGCAGTTGCTTCGCAAACGCCACCCACGCGGGCGCGACTACACCGCGCTGCGCGTGACCTATGGCTCTGCGATTGGCTCGATGGGAATAAATAAAAAAGAGCCTCACGGCTCTTTTTTATTTATTCCCACTCGATTTAATATGTTAAAATATAACTCGATTTTTTAACTTTATTATCAATACTTTAACACAAGTTTCTGCTTTAAAATGAGTGAACTGGTGTCAAAAACTGGTGTCGAAACTTGTTTAGAAAAATTGTTGATTAAGTTCATCTTCTAATTGTTTTTGCACTTCGTTTCTTTCTTTATTTTCTTTTTCAATATACACTTTCTCTAATTCATTGTAACGGTCTAATTCTCTCATCACAAAATCGTTGTTGATGTATCGGATAATTATTTCATATTTATTCTCTTTATTGTATAAATCGTTAAACGTGTTGTTGATACATAACTGAATTTCATATTGTCCTATTAACCACGATACTGATTGTATAATATCAAAGAATTCGTTGTTGTTACATATTGTATGATATTTAAAGTCTCTATCTATATATTTATCATTAAACCAATAAGTGTAATATACATTTTCCGCTTGTTTGTGTGCACCATATTTCGAGTCGTACATTCTAATTATTGAATTTGTTAAATTTTCAAACTCTCTTGTATCTTCGATATTATTATGTCTTTTAATTAATTCGGTAACAAATATAACCGAATATACGGAGTCTTTAAATGAGGAGTATGAAAACCAACCGTCAATTTTTTTATATATTGTATCTTCATTTTCAATAATAGGCACAATTAGTTCGCCACTATAACAATGGTTTAAATAATTATCCAATAAGGTCTTGCACTCAGGGGCTTCTTTCTTTAGAGTCTTTTGTAAGTCTCTCACTGACCTCATAACGCTTTCATTGCGTGGATAATACGAAATGCCAAAACCTACTTTTTCGTACAAATATTTTTCATTGTTTTCATAGAATTTCATTTTTCTTAAGTAGCATTTGTGCTTAAGTTCATTATTCATAGCGTCCTTTGCAAGTATAGAGTCTGCAAATTCTGTATTACAGTTTAGTGGAATACCTCTGTATGATATAAATGGAGTTTCTATGAAATTTTCTTTAATAGATTGTATACGCTCTTTATTAGTTATCGTTTCTGTGCTATTTTCAGTATGTTTTTTAGAACACGAACAAAGAATAATTAAAATTGTAAATAATAAATAAATCCTATTCATAAGTAATTACCTTGATTGTATATAACTAATAATGCAAATATAAACATAATTTTAATTTACTCGTTATATACACTATAAATAAAGTTATTGCTCCCGGCTTCGCCAGGAGCAATAACTTACAAACTAAATTCAAATTAAATACTAAACTCTCTCTTTACTCTCTGTACTGTACTAACGCTAACGCTTGATAGTTTCGCTGTATTTCGTACAGAGTAACCTCTTTTGAGTAGTGAAATAACCTCTTTGTATTCCTCTTTCTTCTGTTCTGTGGATTTTATAGCACCTTTCTTGCGACCTAACTTGCCACCGCTTGCAATGTAACTTTCTCTGCCACTATTTAGGCGATAAACGATGTTAGAACGCT
>JAFZFM010000218.1 GCA_017555865.1 Bacteroidaceae bacterium | reverse complement strand
TCACCGCTACATGCGTATGTATCGCACTTTACACCATCGACAGTCACACTGCCGGCCTGAGCCGAAAGTTGCCATTGATGAGGCCAGATTGTATTTGCATCGGCACCATAAGACTCTGAATACCCGGCATATATGCAATATATGAATTCAACTTCTCCATCTCCATTGTTGTCACATATTGAAAAGTCAAAACCGGCAGCATCTGCCTTCTGGATACCCTCCTTGACCATATATGTAGGCTTCACGTCATCGTCATTACTTTTGTTTGCACCATAATATGACATATTGTTGTCCAATGTAACGATGTCTGTCACAATGAAGTTCGGACGAAATTTACCATCGGACTGGGCAATGAAATAATCACGTGCACTTCCTATGCTGTTGGTAATGGGATTCTCATATACATAATCCTTTGTATTAAGGATATTATTCAAGTCCTCTTTTGTATATGTAAACTTGGTGTCCTTGAACTGTACCAGCAACACAGCTACATTCACATCACCCATTGGTGTAATCTGCGAACCAGCCTTTTGCGCAGCAGCCTTGTATGTAGCCGAACGCAAACATCCTGCCTTTGCAATATCCGCTTTCATTGCAGAGAAATCAATTGACGACAGTAATCTCTCCTCGGCAACGCTACGCATAGCACTGTCATGTGCAAGGCTTTTTGTTGAGACAAAAGCCGTTCCATTAAATGTTGCATAGTAAAAATCGCCATTCGCTTCCTTAACAAGCGGCATTCCATCCACCGTTACAAAATAGTGCATTGCTTCATCACCGGCAAGCACAACTGTCAGGTCTGTACCATCGGACTGCTTTACCACAAACGGCTTTCTGTAAGCCGGTGCAGCAAACATACCGACAAATGTAAACATCAACAATAGAGCAAATAATATTCTTTTCATTCAAATAGATTTTTCACATTGTGCAAATGTAATAAATCTATTCCGAATAACTGTTAAATATTATAATATTTAACACACATGGATTATTTTTTATCAAGCTCAATTATCAGCACGGTTCACACAATAGATACTTGCACCTATAAGCAGCAGAGACAGCAACACCATCGGGTCAAATCTATCCATTCCCAAAAGAAGTGACACGGCGGTTGCCACAATCAAAGTAACATAACCATAGAGTGCTACAACTGCACTTTTCAGGTATCGCATTCCTATGGGAATCAGAAAATAGGTCAAGACCGTAGGAAAGAGCAGCACAAATAGCAGTACCAACAATGGTTTCCAATGTATGCCATCGGCAAACAAAGGTGCGCTGAAGCCAAATAATGATGTAACGACAAGAGCCACTACCGCTGCCGAAGTGAATGTATAGCGCAACATAGTGATACTTGACAGACGCTTTACCATGCGCGATGAAAAGACAAGATACACCGAGTATATTATGGAAGCGGCTATGGCAAGCAGGTTTCCGGTCTGCGAATCGGTTGCCAGGCCGGCTGCCGGCTCCGAAAGTATGCAGAGCATAGCACCGGCAAAGCCCAATGCAAGTCCAAAAAGTTTCTTTCCGCCAATGCTTTCATGGTACAACATAGCCGAAACAACAACAACCCACAACGGTTGCATTGCGTTGAATATGGCAAAATTGACAGGTGTAGTATAGCTTATTCCCAATGCATACAACGACATATAGCCAAAAATTCCCAATGCACCAAGCGCGGTAAGTACAAGTTTATCTTTCAAAGCTATATTCTCAGGTTTCTGGAATATAGACACAACCCAGAAAACAGCAGCACCAAAACATAGGCGCAATGTGACACAACTCAACGGTGCAAGCCACAACGGCAACAGAAACCCCATAGCATTGACATTCAAACCACTCAACACCCTTGCCAACAACAGAGAGAGCGAACCTTTTGTATAATCGTTCATCGCAATAGAAAGCATTTATCTTTTTACAAAAAAGCCGCGCAACACAACAAACAACCATGCCACCGCTGCAATCATAGCATTTATGGCAAATGGGGAACGTACACCGTTACGGCCAATCATATCCTGCAGGAAATCCAACACGAAAGGACATATAACTATTGCCACATAGTTCATCGACATGAGCAAGGCAAGCACGAATGTAACCTTTTTTCCTGGCGCAAGCGACGCTGTAACGTCATAGATATATGGTTGCGCCATACCATAACCGAAGCCTGCAGCCACACAGCCAAGAATCATAAACAGCAGCGAAGAGTTTAGATAGACATCCAAAAGTCCTATAGCAATCAGCAACAATGCATACATAAGGATATTGCTCTCCAAGGACTTGATTATACGGTTGATAAAAAGCCCCGGCACCGTTATTGCAATAAAGAACAGGGAAATGACAAGCCCCGACAGTTCGCCATCAAGCCCCAATTTTCCAAAAAGGAAAGGAAGGTCAATACTTACAACCATAACCAAGTATGTAATAAGCAGATAATAAAGCATATATTTAACAAGCCTTCCATAATTAACCTTTCCTGCAACTGCTGTTTTTTCACCGTTGGAAGTCGGATTATCGACAATTCCACTTTCGCTTCTTTTTATGAACGGGACTAGAATTATGGAAAACAGAGGCAAAAGATATACCACAAACGGCAAGCGCCATTGAACTGCAGCCAACCAACCGGTAATTGCTGTAGCGATAACCAGAGTGACATTATTTATAGCCGACACATAACCATATTGCTTTGTACGTTGTTCACCGGCAAAGAACCTCGAAACCAGCGAAGTTGATAGAGGAACAATTATTCCGGCTCCAATTCCAAGCAGCGCACTAACTATTATCAACTGCAGCATACTACCGCACACAAAATATAATGCACCACATAAAAGAAACAAAGATAATCCACTGTACAACAATCGTATATACCCCACTCTATTACTTATAAAACCCGCCAATAATATAAATGGTATTATAAGCAGCGAAGGGAGAGTTGTAAGCAACTGGATCTCGAGTTCGGTAGCTGTAGGGAAGATTGTTTCGAGTTTCTCCGATATTGGTGAGATCGCCAACCCAGGCAACGAAGTCAAGGCCGACACCGACCATATACCCAACAAAGCCCATACAGAAATAAATCCTTTTCCGGTATTGATTTTCATAACACAATATTTTAAAATTACAGAGATGAAACAAACTGTGCGGGCAAAATGTTGCAACATCATAAAAAACTTAAAACAGCGAACACTTGGTGCAGATAGTATGTTTCATAGTCACAACAGGTAACACTAATATAAACCTTTTAAAATTTAAAGACATGAATCAGGAAAGTTGCAAAACAACAGTTACAACATCGGTATTCGGTTCCGAAGAAATGCTCAAGAGTTCTCCAGTGGACAAGATTCCACAACACCCCACAATGCCCGAAATCGCCTACCGTATGGTAAAGGATGAAACAATCGCTCAAACACAACCACGCCTTAACATGGCTACATTTGTGACAACATACATGGACCATTACGCCACCAAGCTGATGAACGATGCCATTGCTCTCAACTACATCGACGAGACCGAGTATCCACGCGTTGCAGTAATGTGTGCAAAGTGCATTAACATCATCGCCAACCTGTGGAATACCCCCGAGCAGGCTAAATGGAAGGCCGGTGCATTGGGAATAGGTTCAAGCGAAGCCTGCATGCTTGGTGGCGTGGCGGCATGGCAACGCTGGAAGAAACGCCGTATGGCAGCAGGCAAGCCATATGACAAACCAAACTTTGTAATATCGTCAGCCTACCAGGTTGTATGGGAAAAGTTCGCCCAATTATGGCAAATTGAGATGCGAACAGTGCCGTTGACAACAGAAAAGCTCACCCTGTGCCCAAAAGAGGCCATTGCAATGTGCGACGAAAACACCATCTGTGTAGTTCCAATAATGGGTGTTACATGGACAGGACTCAACGACGATGTCAAAGCACTTAACGACGAGCTTGACGAATTCAACAAAAAGACAGGATATGACATCCCCATCCATGTAGACGCAGCCTCGGGAGGATTTATCATGCCATTCCTTTACCCCGATGTAGAGTGGGATTTCCGCCTTAAATGGGTACTCTCTATAAGCACCAGCGGTCACAAGTATGGTCTCGTATATCCAGGACTTGGTTGGGTTGTATGGAAAGACAAGAAGTTCCTCCCCGACAGTATGTCATTCAGTGTCAACTATCTTGGAGCAGACATCACACAGGTTGGACTCAACTTCTCGCGTCCGGGAGCGCAGATTCTTGGCCAGTACTACCAGTTCATACGTTTGGGATTCGAAGGCTATAAAGCCATACAGCAAAACGCTATGGAGATTGCAAAATATCTGCACGGTGAAATAGGCACGATGAAGCCTTTCAAGAACTACAGCACCGATGTTACAAACCCATTGTTCATCTGGGAGATGAAGAAAGAACACTCAAAGCAATGTAAATGGACACTTTACGATTTGCAGGACAAACTAAAACAGAACGGTTGGATGGTTCCTGCATACACCTTGCCAAACAAGCTTGAAGATACCATTGTAATGCGTATTGTTGTGCGTCAGGGATTCAGCCGAGATATGGCCGACCAGTTGCTCGGTGACATTGTAAATGCAGTTGCCGAACTCGACAAGTTGCAGTATCCTACAACATCACGCCTGAGCATAGAGAGCAATGTCAAGATCAAGGGAACTGTATACACCCATACTGGAAAATAATAGAAGCATGAATGAAACAAAGGAGTGAATGTGCAAGCTTGCAGACTCCTTGTTTAATTCGGAATTGCAAAAAATAACAGAAAAAACAATACAAAATGGATAGAAGGATAACCAAAGAGGAACTGAAGATAGCTGTCACCGAAGCCTACAAGCAGTTCAAGGAGAACAACGAAGGCAAGAATGCCAATTATATACCCTATCTTGCCAGCGTGGACAGCGACCTGTTCGGGATAGCGGTCTGCCTACCGGGTGGCGAAACGATAACCGTTGGCGACTGTAACTATCGCTTTGGCATTGAATCAATTTCAAAGGTGGCAACAGCGTTGCTGGTACTCAAGGACTATGGTCCCGAGACAATCATGGACATGATTGGTGCCGACGCCACAGGCATGCCATTCAACTCTGTACTAGCCATACTGCTCGAAAACGAGCATCCTTCTACTCCATTGGTAAATGCAGGTGCTATATCCGCCGTAAGCATGGTGCGCCCGGTTGGCAACAGCCGCGGGAAGTGGGAGAGTATTTTGAACAACATCAACGAACTGTGCGGTTGCAAAGTAGAGCTGATCGATGAACTTTACAAATCGGAGAGTACAAGTAACCACAACAACCGCGCAATAGCCTGGCTGCTCAAGGGCTACGAACGCATATATGATGATCCCGAAATTTCGCTCGACCTATATACACGTCAATGTTCATTGGGAGTCACGGCTAAAGAGCTCTCCATTATGGCAGCCACCATTGCTTGTGGCGGATATAACCCTGTGACAAAAAGAAAGGTATTTCCTCCACTGCTCACCGAGAAGATAACATCCATGATTGCCACAGTGGGCATGTACGAGTACACCGGTGACTGGATGTTCAAGTGTGGATTACCTGCCAAGTCCGGCGTTGGCGGCGGTATCATGGGTGTACTTCCCGGCATTTTTGGAATCGCCGCCTTTGCGCCACCAATTGACAAGGCCGGAAATTCGGTAAAGTCACAACTTGCACTGCGTTACATAATGGAGCAGTTAAGACTGAACATTTTCAACGGCAAGCGCATTGTAGTGGTTGAATAGGATTAGGACAACTAGAAAGTGAAGTGAACTCCAAAAGTTATGTAAAACTTTTGGAGTTCACTTCACTTTTTGCTCACTATCTTCATTTTACAGATTGAATGTTCCCATCTTCAACATTCCTTTTATCTTGCGGAAATCATTTTCACTTGCACCGGTAAACAGCATTGGTTTACCAATTGACTTGCATTCTACAATACAGCTTCCACCGGGACGCAGCCATACTCTGTTTTTACTGTCTATTGTTATGAGAATAGCCTCCTTACCCTCGTAGTCGGCAAGTTCAACACCAATATAGATAAAATTGTAGTTCTTACCGGCAAATCCAATCTGAAGATTATTGCGGCCATCGAGACTAATACGAGCGCTCTTTCCATCAATTTCATTCAAGCGTCCCTTTTTCTTGATATTAAAGCATTTTTTGTAGTTAAAATTGTAGGAGTATTGAGCCGAACGGTCATACACAGCAGTGGTGCTGTATCCACCACGCCAATTTGTATTACTCTTACTTGTTATTATAAAGTTCTTCTTGTCGGTCTTGGGAACATATACTGTATTGTTTACGCTCTCTATTATAAAATAGTCGATATCCTCACCAGTCTGCTCAAACTCGGCCCACACTCCACGTTTCATACCCGGACG
>JAFZFM010000217.1 GCA_017555865.1 Bacteroidaceae bacterium | reverse complement strand
TTGAAAATCTCAACCTCGCCATTCTCGAGTAGTTTGATACCGGCATTCTGGTAAACCTTCTTCACCTCATAGTAAAGTGGTTTTGGAGAGTGGTCGGGGAATACGACACCGTTCATACAGAATGTGTGGTCGTTAGGACGGTCACCGAAGTCACCACCATAACCCATATACTTGTCACCGGTCTTGGGGTCAACGTTCCAGAAAGCCTGGTCGGCCCAGTCCCATATAGCACCACCTACAAAGAAGTTTGTGCTCTCGATAGCCTCCCAATAGTCTATGAGGTTACCGCCCGCATTACCCATTGAGTGAGCATACTCCGAAATGTGGAAAGGATATACAATTCTCATTGTACCCTTGACAGCCTCACGTGTCCAACCGATTGATGGATACTGATTAGAACCCATATCAACGATATTGTTGTTACGCTCGTACTGTACAGGACGTGATGGGTCAAATGCATGGAGTGCCTTGTATGCCTCGACAAAGTTCACACCAGGACCGGCCTCGTTACCGAGTGACCAGATACATACCGATGGCCTGTTGATTGTAGCATGCGCCATCTCCATTACACGTGCAACGTGTGCATCGCGGAACTCAGGAACATGTGAAAGCGAAGCATCGCCATAGTAATACTGATGGCTCTCGATGTTTGCCTCGTCCTCGAGGTAAATACCGTACTTATCACACAGATAATACCAGTATGGAGCATCGGGATAGTGTGCGTTGCGCACGTGGTTGATGTTACCCTGCAACATGAGCATAACCTCTTTCTCCATCTGCTCGCGTGTAACGGCATGACCGTTCTCAAGACTGCTCTCGTGACGGTTGACACCCTTCATCTTGATAGGCTTGCCATTGAGATAGTAGTAACGACCTGCAAGGCCAAACTCATCGTCCTTAGCTTTTGTATCGCGTATTTCAACCTCACGGAATCCCATGTAGGTAGAAGCCATTTCCACTGTACGGCCCTTCTTGTCAAGAAGGCTTACAACAAGTGTATAACGGTTAGGCTCCTCTGCACTCCACTTTGCAGGGTCAGCTACAGGAAGAGCCAACTTGACAGTCTTTGTATCACCAGCAAGTACAACATCAACACCAGCAGTAGCTGTAGCACCCTCAACAATCTCGTTCTCGTCGCTAAAAAGGGCATTCTTGTAGAGCTGAACCTTGACACTGTACTTCTTAGCCTTCTTTGCAGTGAGGTTACGTACATCAACCTCAATGTTTGCAACAGCGTCCTTATACTGCGCATCGAGGTCGGTGCGCACGCGTACATCGCGCAACTCTACAGGGTTTGTAGATGTCAATGACACTGTGCGGAAGATACCTGGGAGACGGAACATATCCTGAGCCTCAAGGAACGAAGCGTCACTGTTGCGGTAAACCTCAACAGCAACAATATTCTCACCCTTTACAAGATATTTTGTGATATTGAATGCAGCAAGGTTACGAGAGTTCTTTGAGAAACCTACATACTTGCCGTTTATCCACAGATAGAAGAATGAATCCACACCATCGAAGTTGATATAGATCTCGCGACCATTCCAGTTCTCGGGGACTGTGAATGTGCGGCGGTAAGAACCAACCTCGTTACGGTAGATATATGTTGTGTGACCGGGAGCCGGTTCACGCATTACACCACCCTTCCAGTCACCTACAGCAACCTGATGCTTGAAAATAACAGGCTGGTTCACGTAGATAGGGGTACCATACTTCTGTGTACCATCGGGCTGAATGCCATAAACGTTCCAGTTCATTGGAACCTGTACCTTATCCCATGCCGAAACATCGAAATCGGTCTTGAAAAAGTCTACCGGACGCTCCCATGGTGCCTTTACCCAATTGAAGCTCCATGTTCCATCGAGCGACTGATAATACTCACTGTTCTCGGGGAGCACCTTACGTGCATTCTCCTCACTCTTAAATGTAAAGAACCAAGCTTTTGGCTGTTCCTTGTTCAATGAGAGTTCTGTAGGAGATTCCCACTCTACAAGACCGGCCTCCTGCCCTTTGGCATAAGTATACCCACGAGGAGCCTCTACATCTCCATAGGCAAAGCCGTTAAGGTTTTGTCCAACACTTGAGACGAAAAACATCATCGCCGCCAATGCTGCCGAAACAAATCTTTTCTTCATAAAACGGTTATTTAAAGTTAATAATTATGATATTTTCTCACTTAAACACACACACAAATTCATGAGTGCCACAAATTTCTGTAAAGATAATTAAAATTTTTGTAATTATAAAACAAAAACCGAAATAGATAAAGTGTGTTTATCATAAAAGCAGACCAAACACCAACGAACGCCAATCTATAAACAATAAAAACAATACCATTCGCAACATTTATTTCTTGTAATTAATCCAATATTTATCAATCATTTGTTGATAAATAACATCATCTCCAAGTACTGCTTTCTTACATTCCTCTACAATATAGCCTTTCAGTTCTGCAGGGAAATCCGGAACTTTCTCCCAATACTCTATGCGCCCCATCCATTCACCATTGAATTCTGTTGAAGAGACAAGATTAAGATTCCCTTTTCGCCCGCACTCGGTATACTCACCATTACGATAAATATAACGCCCATAGTCATGAGGTATTATTTTATAAGCACCACTTTTTAGCCTTTGTACCTGCGCGCTACAATATTCTCCGTCGGCGCCATAGATCTTTATAGAGGAAAAGTCATTGGAAAAGACCTTGTCGCGAACCTGATATTTCGTATACACCCATACACCTATAAGTTCTTTCTCACAAACAACTTGCGACATAGAAGTTAATGCGCAGCTAAAACAAATCAATACAAGAACCAACATTCTCAATCTTGTTTTCATAGTTCTATCGTTTTATGGTTAATACAATCTACAAAGTTGCAATAAACGCATCCCAATCCTTGGAACTTCCTTTTTTCCCGAACACTTTACCATACAACCGGCTACGCGTACTACTTATACTGCTAACCTCCTTGCATAACACATTGGCTATCTGCGTTGGAGGTATATTCAGTTTTAGCAAAAGGCAAACTTGATATTCATGCGTTGACAGATTATGAAGATTATACAATCTACTTATAAAATTTGGATATACCGGTTTAAGGTGCTGTTCAACAGCACTCCATTCAGCAGCCTGCATTGGTTCACCGCTTTCTATCCGTTGCCGCAAGGAGCGATAGTATTCCGAAGAGTAAAATTCCTGCTCCACCATTCTCATAGCCTGGGCAACAGGTTGTGGCATAAGGGTATTCTGTTCATTTATAAGTTGCAATTCGCGACGGATAACCTTGTTTCTTTTTACCATTTGGCGCACATATATCACAAGCAACAAAGCAAGCAGGGCTAATATGACTGTCACATAAAACATACTTCGATTTACCCGTTTCAAATGCTTCTCACTGGTAGAAAATACAAAACTTCTGGCATCATC
>JAFZFM010000216.1 GCA_017555865.1 Bacteroidaceae bacterium | reverse complement strand
CGGAGCTTTTGGTGGCGTATTCTATGGGCTTGTTTGATATACCATATAATGAATGAGGCTTGCAATTGCAAGCCTCATTCATTATATGTAATCATTTGATTTCCCAAATATCGTTCGTCTCTAGCAGTTCGCTGAAATTGTGATATGCTTTTTGAACTTTTACATCCTCCACTTGGGCATGTACCGCGTCATTGTATGTAATGGCTTCTACGTCTCGTATTATACCGAGTGCGATGGGGAAGTCCGGGCCTTCCATCAGTGCCAACTTCAGTTGCAGGGTGGTGTCCTTGCAGTGAGCGTCGTGTACAAGGATATCATTCTCGGTTATACCGTTCTCGCCAATCTTTACCACCTTAAGTCCAAAGCCTTCCTGCATTAGGCCAAACTCCTTATTCTCGCCAAATAGCATTGGCTTGCCATGCTCAAGATATATGGCATTCTTGGCGCGTCCCTCTTTGGTATACACGCTTTCGTGTGTACCGTTGTTGAAGATGACGCAGTTCTGGAGAACCTCTACAACAGAAGCCCCTTTGTGCTGAGCTGCGGCTTTAAGGCAGCCTACTGCTGCAGGCATGTCAGTGGCTACACAACGTGCAAAGAAGTTGCCTCGTGCTCCAAAGCATAGCTCTGCCGGGCGGAACGGGTCTTCTACCGTACCATAAGGCGAGGATTTGCTTACAAATCCGCGAACCGATGTAGGTGAGTACTGTCCCTTTGTGAGACCGTAGATACGGTTGTTTAGCAGAATCATATTAAGGTCAATATTGCGGCGTACTGCATGGATGAAGTGGTTACCGCCAATGGCAAGACCATCACCGTCGCCCGAAATTTGCCATACTGTAAGGTCTGGGTTTGCAACCTTGGCTCCTGTAGCTATGGCTGCAGAACGGCCGTGAATGGTATGGAAACCGTATGTGTTCATATAATATGGCAGGCGTGATGAGCAGCCGATACCCGAAATTACTGCAATGTCGTGTGGAGCGACACCAAGTTCGCCCATAGCCTTGTGCAATGCGCCAAGGAATGAATGGTCGCCACAACCCGGACACCAACGTGGCTGTCCGAACTTATAATCTTGTGCTGTATAATCGCTCATTGTTTATCCCTCCATGATTTTAGTGAATTCCTCAACCAGTGTTGCAACATTAAACGGCTGGCCTTTTACTTCGTTGTATTGTTCAATGTCAATTCCTTTGATCTTTGTGCGAAGATAGTTTGCGAACTGTCCCATATTCTGCTCGGCAACAATAATTTTCTTGTATCTTTTCAAGACTTCTGCGGTATTGCCTGGCAGTGGGTTGATGTACTGGAAATGTGCAAGCGCAACTCTCTTGCCTTCCTGGTTCATCTGTTGCATAGCCTCGTAAAGGTGACCGTATGTGCCACCGAAACCGACAATCAGCAAATCGGCGTTCTCATTGCCCTCCACTTTAAGCTGTGGAATATCCTTGGCAATATTGGCAACCTTTCTTGCACGTGTCTCTACCATGTTATGGTGGTTATCGGGGTCATTACTTATGGCACCTGTAGCAGCGCTCTTCTCCAATCCGCCTATACGGTGGGTAAAGCCTGGTGTTCCGGGAACTGCCCAATAACGTACGTCATTTTCGGGATTACGCTTGTATGGACTCCATCCATCCATCATTTCTGGTGTAACGTATGGTGGAGTAATTGTTGGGTACTCATTGATGTTTGGCAACATCCATGCTGCCGAACCATTGGCAATGAATGCGTCGGTAAGCAGTATCACTGGTGTCATGTGTTCAACAGCAATCTTGCATGCATTGAATGCCGCGTCGAAACAGTTTGTTGGCGATGTTGCTGCAATCACCGGTATTGGACTTTCGCCATTTCGTCCGTATAGTGCCTGCAGAAGGTCGGTCTGTTCACTCTTCGTCGGGAGTCCTGTAGATGGACCTCCACGTTGCACGTCTATGATTACCAAAGGTAACTCTGTGATGACAGCAAGGTTTATGGCTTCGCTCTTCAGACATATTCCAGGGCCTGATGTTGATGTACATGCAAGGGCTCCTGCATATGCTGCACCTACAGCCGATGCACATCCGGCAATCTCATCCTCAGCCTGCATGGTTACAACTCCAAGTGACTTGTGTTTTGCAAGTTCATGAAGAATGTCTGTTGCAGGTGTGATAGGGTATGAGCCAAGGAACAGTTGCATGCCCGCCTTTTCTGCAGCAGCTATCAGACCGTAAGCGGTTGCTTTGTTTCCGTTTATGTCCATGTAGCGACCACGTTTCTTCTCGGCGTCGCTCTCTACTGTATACGTGTGTGCTATCGAGGTATGGGTGTTGTGTCCCATATTGTAACCGGCATTCAGAACCTTGATGTTTGCTTCTGCCACCTCGGGCTTTTTCGCAAATTTTGCACGAATCATGTTTTCGGCAAGTGAAAGGTCGCGGTTGTATATCCAGCATACTAGTCCAAGTGCAAGCATATTCTTGCAGCGGAGAATGCTCTTGTTGTCCAAACCGCTATCCTTGAGTGTCTCCTGGCACATGGATGTAATGGGGCATGGTACAACTTCACATGTGATACCCAATTCTGCAATAGGGTCATCTGTCTTGAATTCGGCCTTCTGCAAGTCCTTTTCGGTGAAAGAGTCGCTATCTATTATTATAGCGCCGGTAGGTTTACAGAACTTGTGTTGTGTCTTGAGTGCGGCCGGATTCATGGCTATGAGAATGTCGCACTTGTCACCCGGGGTATGAACTTTGTCGGCACCGATGTGTACCTGGAATCCTGAAACTCCGGTGAGTACGCCTTGTGGGGCACGTATATCGGCCGGATAGTCGGGGAACGTGCAAATGTCGTTTCCGACAGTTGCCGAGATTGTAGAAAAAATGTTGCCGGCCAACTGCATGCCGTCTCCCG
Organism: Bacteroidaceae bacterium; assembly: GCA_017555865.1. GTDB lineage: Bacteria > Bacteroidota > Bacteroidia > Bacteroidales > Bacteroidaceae > HGM04593. Next base: position 12,110 of record JAFZFM010000216.1, on the reverse strand, counting down.
AGTCACCCGAGAAACGAACTACAATCTGGTCCATGCTTTTGGTTTTGTCTGTGTTAGCCATATTATGGTCTTTATTTGTTGTTTGAAACGTTTTTTAGACTTGCCAAATTTCGCAAACATTTGTGAAACAAAGAAATTTTTCGGGTAAAAAAGACAGGAAGCGCAGAATTTTCTGCGCTTCCTGTCTTTTTTACATTTCGCCTGAACCGTAATCGTCGTATCCGCTGTTTGGTATCTCCTGTGGCTTGCGTTTAGGTGGCTGTGCCTTCATGTTTCCGAAGTTATATGTGAGTGTGAAACTGAATGTGCGTCCGCCACGAGAACTATCCGAGTCACGGTAGAAATTCTTGTTGTTTGTTACCGAGTTCCAACCTCGTGAGTCAAGAAGGTCTCGTACATTTACACTCAGGCTCCATTTGCTGTTGAACATCTTGCGGAGTCCAAGGTCTACCGAGTAGCTTGGCTCGCGGTGTCCCTGTGCAACAATTCGCTTGGCATTGTAACGTCCGGTTGCCTGCATTGTAACACCCCATGGCAACATCATGCTTGCAGTCATTCGTGCATTCCATGAGAAATTCTCATCGGCCTCTCCTGTAATTTCCTGTCCGTAGATTGTGTATTTGAAGTCGTCAAGTTTATAATAGAAAAGGTTTACGGTTGTTGTCAGGTCAAGTATTTTGAAGAGTCTGTTCTTGCCAATGATTTCAAGACCTGCCGACTGTGTCTGTGCCACATTCTCGCTAGTGGTGTATATGACCTTTCCCTGGCTGTAGCTTATACGTTCAATTACATCTTCGGTTGTGCGGTAGTAACCCGAGATTGAAAGAGTGTGGTCCTTCCAGTTCTTTATATAGTTCACCTCGTATGCATTGGAGTATTCAGGTGTAAGGTTGGGGTTACCGAATGATATATTTGTAGAGTCACTGATGTTTTGGAAACTGTTCAGCTGTCCTCCCCATGGGCGGCGCAGGCGGCGTGTGTAGTTCAGCTGGATTTCCTGGCCTTTGCTTATCTCATAGCTCACAAATGCGCTGGGGAATAGTTCAAAGAAATCTTTCTGGCTATATCCGGGTATTGCGCCACTCTGCTCTTCGCTCCAACCGTATGAGCGTGTCTTTATGTTCCAGTACTCGCCACGCAGACCAACCTGGTAACCAAGTTTACCTATACGTCCAGAGTATGTGCCGTAGAATGCGTGTGTGTCCTGCTTGTAGCGGAACTTGTTGTATAGGTTTATATCGGGTGTAGAATGAGACTCGTCGTTGTATGTTATTACAGGGCTGTTATCGTCAGAGAAGTCTGCCTTGTAACCGGCTTCAACTCGATTGTTCTCGTTAATCTTATACTCGTAGTCGAGCTTTATCTCGAAGTTGCTACTCTTGTTATCTCCTGTCTGGAACTGGTAGCTTTTGTGTGCAGGAGCCGATGAAGTCAAAATCTCTGTAGTCTGCAAGTATGTCGCGTCGCGTTTCTGCTGCCATGTGTGATGACCGAACGAGAGGTCAATGAAATGGCTGTCGCTCCAACGGTGGGTATATCCGAATTCGACATTGTACATGCGTGGGCTACCCTCCTGCGATGTTGTGCGAATACGTTTTTCTGTAACACTTCCGAGCGAACCGTCACTGTTCAGCAAACCGCTTTCGGCTGTGATGTCATTAGTATGCTTTCCGCCACCATACATACCCATGAGGTTTGTGTAGACCTCATCCTTCTCGGTAAAGCGCCATGTGAGGCCTGTACGTACAAAGATGTTGTTGGGGTTGTGGTTGCCTTTGCTCCATTGGTTCTGGTAGCTTCCTGGGTTACCGAAATATTTTGTAAATGTAGTACCACTGTTCTCAAACTCCATGTTGCGGTAGTTTACTCCGGCATATGCGTCTAGTGTACCGCTGCTGTAGTTGAAGTTTCCACTGGCGTTGTAACCTCCTTGTGAGTCGGCACCTCCCTGAATGCTGCCATAGTATCCGGCCTTGCGGTCACGCTTGAGTATGATGTTGATGATACCGGCTGTGCCTTCGGGCGAGTGTTTTGCCGATGGGTTGGTAATCACCTCAATCTTTTCAATTGAACCGGCTGGCATCTGCTGCAGAATGTCGCCCTGATTGTCACTTGTGAGTCCGCTTGCCTTGCCGTTGATCCATACGGTAACGCTTTCGCTTCCACGGAGTGATACTGTACCTTCGTTGTCTACCTCAACCGATGGTATGTCTGCAAGCACGTCGCTAGCCGAACCTCCTGTCGAGGCGATGTTCTGGTCTACGGTGAATACTCGCTTGTCTATCTCAAAGCTCATTTGTGAACGCTGTTCGGTAACCACAATCTCCTTGAGCATTTTCTTGTCGCTCTTCAGTCTTATGGTTCCCATATTATGTTTGCTGTTGCCGGTGACAGTTATCTTTCTGCTGTCGGTCAAATAGCCTACAAAAGATATCTGCAGTGTGTAGTCGCCAGCCTTGACGTTGTTTATAAGGAATGTTCCATCGTCGTTACTGCTGCAACCGCTTGTAGGAATAGAACTTCCCTGTGGGTACAAGGCTACAGTAACAAAGCCCAATGGCTCCTTATTCTCGTTGTCAATGATTTTACCGCTAATCGTGCCGGCTGTCTGTGCAAGGATTGCGAGCGGCATGAAAAGAAGTAGGGTCAATAGTGCTTTTTTCATTATTTGTAATTTTTGTTTACTTTTTTGTTAAGAAGTGCAAAGGTATAAAAAATGATGTATGAGATAGCAATTGTCGCTTTGCTTTTTCCAACAGTTAAGTTATTTTAAATAATCCATTATGTTGCCGCTGATGAGAAGAAGTGATATTTCGCATATCTTCGTGTCAAACTCAACAGTGAGCAATCGTTCTTCGGCATTTAACAGGCTCTGCTGTGCCTCGCGCATTTCTATACCCGAAAGATCTCCAAGCATGTAGCGCTCCTTGGCAATCTCGTGGTTCTCGCGTGCAGTGATTACATTATGCCTTTCAAGATTAAGCAATTGCAAGTTGTTCTGATATGCATGCCACATGTTCCCGAGGTCGGCCTTCAGATTCAGTTCCAGCTGTTCGCGCTGCAGTCGTGCATTCTCAATCTCAATCCTTGCATTACGTTTCTGGCTGCGGCGCTTGCCGTCCCACAATCTGAAACCAATACTTATACTAGCACTTCCACCCCAGTTGTTACGGCGTGTATAGCTGTTGGTGTCATACTTGCTGTAACTGTAGTCGTATCCCAGGTTCAGTTTCATGTATGGGTAGTCTCGTGACATTATCTTCTTGTAGTCGAGTTGTGCCATGTTGCTGTTCTGGTCGGCAAGCAACAGATAAGCATTGCTGCCTAAGGTCCCGTTCCACAGGTCGTTGAAGTTGAGTGTACTGTCAATCTCTATCTGTCCTTCAATAGTCTCAATGGGAGTATATACAAGATCTATGGCCATCATCTCGTTCAAGGCAATGCGAGATGTAATTACAACCTCCTGCTGCTTGATGAACTGTGCGCTGTCGGCATTGAAGTCTACCTTGGCCTGCTGATAGTCGAGTCTTGAAAAATTACCGATATTGTATCTCTCCTCCACAATACGCAGACGCTCCTTTGACAACAGTACAGCATTGTAGTAGTTGTTGAGGCGCTGCCTTTGTCTCATGAAATTATAATACTCCGAGGCTATGTCGGCTATGAAATCCTCTATGGCTATGCGCGTGTTTGTTTCGCCCATGCGTTGCATCTCCTTCAGTTGCTTGTAAGTGGTGCTGATCTTGAAACCGTCAAAAGCAGTCCAGCTTACACCTATTCCTGTCTTCAGGGTGTGGTCGAGTGAGTTTCTTATCTCCTGCACCTCACCATTGCTACGCAGTTCGGAGTTGCTGTTGTCCAATGCGCCGTTATATCCGGCTGTAATGTCTATACCTGGAAGGAATCCCGCATTGGCAAGAGTTGCGTTATTGCGGCTTACTTCCTCTTCGTTACGTGTAATTCGTAACGAGTAGTTATTTTCAAGGCCGGTTTCAATACATTTGCGCAGTGTGTATGTCTGTGCTTCTGTCATTTCTGTTACGAATATCGACAGCAGCAATGCTATAGTCGTCTTTTTCATTGTTCGTTGTCTTTTTTACGTTCGGTAGAGATGTAGCTGTATATCGCTGGTACAATATACATTGTAAGCAGTGTCGATACAATCATTCCGCCTACAACGGCTGTTCCCATTGCAATGCGCTGGTTTGCTCCTTCTCCGCTTGCAAACATCAGTGGCAACAGTCCAAGGATTGTGGATACACTTGTCATGAGAATAGGACGAAGACGTTGTAGTGAGGCGCTCTTTATGGCATCCATCTTGCTCTCTCCGTTCTCCTGTTTCTGGTTGGCGAATTCAACAATAAGAATACCGTTCTTTGCAACAAGTCCAATGAGCATGATTATACCAATCTGGCTGAATATGTTCATTGTGATGTCACCGTTATCCATGAATATTAGTGCTCCTGCAATGGCAAGCGGTACGGTGAGCATTATGATGAGCGGGTCCTTGAAGCTCTCGAACTGTGCTGCAAGAATAAGGTAGATGAGTACAAGTGCAAGGATAAAGGCGAACATAAGGCTCGATGAACTCTCGCGGAACTCTTTTGAATCACCGGTGAGGGCTGTTCGGAAAGTCTCGTCAAGTAAATCTTCGGCAATTTTATCCATCTCTTCCAGACCGTCGCCAATGGTCTTGCCCTCGGCAAGTCCTGCCGAGATTGTTGCCGACAGGAAACGGTTGTAGTGATATAGTTTTGGCGGAGCTACAGATTCAACAAACTCTACAAAGTTGTCGAGCTGTATCATTTCTCCACGGTCGCTGCGAATGTATATTGACTTGACACTAGTGGGGGTATTGCGTTGTTGACGGTTTACCTGTCCAATAATCTCGTACTGTTTGCCGTTCATATAGAAGTATCCCATACGCTGTCCGCTCAAACCGTATTGCAGAGTTTCGGCAACATCGCGTACACTGGCCCCCAATGTGCCGGCTTTGTCGCGATTGATGTTTACGCGCACCTCGGGGCTGCTGAACTTTAGGTCTACATCGGCCATCTTGAATGTCGGGTTATCGTGGACACGACGCAGGAATTCGGGCAGTACCTCCTGTAGCTTCTCTATACTTACAGCCTGAATAACGTATTGTACAGGCATGCTTCCGCGTCTTCCACCAAACGATGACTGCTGCTGCACAAATGCACGTGCCTTTGTCTTGTTGCTGACAGCCTTTGTCAGTTTCTCGGCAATCTCCATCTGTGTGTAATCGCGATCGGCAAGATCCTTTAGCGTGATTCTGATGTTACCGCTACCGCTTGATACTCGCGATGTTACCGACATGGCGTCTGGCACAATTGAATCTACAAGCATTGTGATATCCTCGGTGTAGTCGCGCATATATTCGTAGCTGACACCCTCGGCACCACGTGTGTTAACAGTTATCTGTGAACGGTCTTCCATTGGGGCCATCTCGGCCGGAATTTCCTGCCATAGCCATCCTATGGCTACAAAGGTGATGGCAGTAATGGGCAAAGCCAGCCAACGATGGTTTAGGAATATTGCCAAAGATTTCTCATATATTTTGTTCATTCCGGCAAAGAAGGGCTCGGTCTTGCGATAGAACCACTTCTGCTCCTTGCGTCTTTTGAGAATCTTTGTTGCAAGCATTGGGGTGAATGTTAGCGCAGCAAATGACGAAATGATTACCGAACCTGCAACCACAAAACTGAACTCGCGGAACAGTCGTCCGCTGGTACCTTCCATGAATACAATAGGCAGGAATACGGCAACAAGTGTGATGGTTGTTGAGATTACTGCAAAGAAAATTTCTTTAGCTCCCTCTATACCGGCCTTGAATGGTTTCATTCCCTGCTCGATTCTTATGTAAATGTTCTCGGTCATCACAATGGCGTCATCCACAACAAGACCCACCGAGAGTACTACGGCAAGCATTGTGAGAACGTTTATGGAGAATCCTGCAATATACATTACAAAAAATGCTCCAATAAGTGACACTGGGATTACTATACATGGAATAAGTGTCACACGCCAGTCTCTAAGGAACAGGAATATGATTATGATTACAAGAATGAATGCTTCGTACACAGTGCTCTTTACTTCACTGATTGAAGCACGGATAAACTTGGTGTTGTCAAAGCTGTATGTGTAGTCTATGTCATCGGGGAGATCCTTTTTCATAATCTCCATACGCTCGTACACTGCGTCTGCAATATCAATATGGTTTGCACCGGGCTGGGGTATGACAACAACACCGACCATAGGAACACCATTCATCTTCATGTAGCTCTTGATGTCGGCAGGTCCCAGTTCGGCAAGGCCGATATCGCTGACTCTTACAACATTGCCGTTGTTCTCCTTGAGAATGATGTTGTTGAACTCATTTGCGGTGTGCATTTGTCCCATTGTACGCAAGGTCAACTCCATGGTGTTGCCTTCAATGCTTCCCGAGGGTAACTCGACATTCTCATTGGTAACGGCATTCTTTATGTCAATTGGGGTAATGCCGTATGCTGCCATTCTTATGGGGTCGAGCCATATACGCATTGAGTAGCGCTTTTCTCCCCAAATCTGTACTCCACTTACGTCTGGGATGGTCTGCAACTGCTCCTTTACAGTAAGGTCTGCAATTTCACTCAATTCAAGGAGTGAACGCTTGTCGCTCTGTATAGCTACCATGAGGATGGGCATGGCATCGGCGTCAGCCTTTGATACAGTCGGTGGGTCGCAGTCACGTGGCAGGTAGCGCTGTGCACGCGAAACCTTGTCGCGGACGTCGTTGGCAGCTGTCTCAAGGTCTACCGACAGTTCAAATTCTACCGTTATGCGGCTTTGTCCCTGCTGACTTACACTAGAAAGTGAGCGGATACCCGGAATACCGTTGATATTCTGCTCCAGTGGTTCTGTTATCTGGTTCTCAATGACATCGGCGTTTGCACCGGCATAGCCGCATGTTACCGATATTATAGGGTTGTCGACCGAAGGATATTCGCGTACTCCAAGCACCGTGTAGCCTATTGCTCCAAAAAGGAGAATTATTATGGTCAGCACGGTTGCGAGTACCGGTCGGCGAATGCTAAGTTCCGATATGTTCATAATTTCTTCCTTTTTTGCTTACTCTAAAGTTGCTATTTTTACAGTACTGCCTTTGCGTAGTTGCAATGTTCCAGAGGTTATGATTGTGTCACCGCTATGCAGACCGTCAAGAATCTGTACTTCGGAGTCTGTTCGTATACCGGTTATTACATCTACAGGCTCTGCTTTGCCGTTGCGGTAAACAAAAACCTTGTTCTTGCCCATTTCGGGAACAATGGCCTCTGCCGGTATTGCAATAGCATCGTGTATCTCCTTTTGTTTCAGACGAATGTCGGCATACTGTCCGGGCATTAGCTCGCCATTGCTGTTGGCATATCTTGCGCGTACGAGAAGTGAGCGAGTTTCGCTGTCGAGTGTAGGTTCTGTTGCATAAACCTGTGCGTTGAAAGTGTTCAGGTTGCCGTCTACGCAGAACTGCAGGTTTGCACCCTTCTTGACATCACTTGCATAGCGCTCGGCAACAGAAAACTCAATCTTTATTGGTGACAGTGAAGTGAGTTTGGCAATTACTGTTGTTGGAGAAGCGTATGCTCCCAAACTTACCTGGCGCAGACCGATAACGCCATCGAACGGAGCATACAGCTCTGTCATTTGTATGTGCGCCTTTGTCTTTTCTATGTCGGCATACAGTGTGGCGAGTTCTGTCTTGACAATTTCAAGAGCTTCCTTACTTACAGCGTCTCGTTGCAGCAGGGCACTCTGGCGGTATACACGTTCCTCGGCAAGCGGAACCTGGGCTTCGAGTCTTTTAAGTTCGGCCTGAAGCTGTGCGTCGTTGATTTTGGCAAGCAGTGTTCCTTTCTTGACAAAACTTCCCTCCTCAAAGAATATTCCGGTAATCTTGCCCGAAGTCTCGAACGAAAGCTGTACCTCTTCATCGGGAACAAGACTGCCGACAACTGGTATCTCGTCGGTGAGCAGGTGGGGAGTTACTATCTTTACATTGACACTCAATGTTTTCTTGTTGTTCTGTGGCTTTACATTGTTCTGTGCGAGTTCCTCGTTTTCATGTGGTGTCAACTGATAAAATCCAAAAATACCAATGGCTATTGCAAAGATTGCAATGATTGCCCATTTCAGTTTCTTGTTCATAGTGCTATTATCTTTTTTTTGTTTTATTCTTTTTTGCTATGGCATAACAACTTAATTATACCTAATATAATGCAAAGTTAATTTATTTTTAGAGTATAAAAAAACACGAAGGTTTAATATTTGTGACAATAATTATATTGTAGTGCGCATATGCCCAATAAAATGATGGATAAATTGTGTTTATGTTGTATTTATGCATGAATTTTACTATCTTTGTGCCCGGTTTTGGAGAAGCGTGGATTACAGCGGCTCCAAAAGACTTTTTTTTGAAATAACATTAAAAACAGATAATTATGATTAATGCTCAAGACATTAAAATCGGTACAGCTATCCGCATGGATGGCAAGTTGTATTTTTGCATAGACTTCTTGCATGTAAAGCCCGGTAAAGGTAACACTTTCATGCGTACAAAGCTGAAAGACGTTGTTGACGGTTATGTATTGGAGCGCCGTTTCAACATTGGTGAGAAACTTGAGGATGTTCGTGTAGAGCGTCGCCAGTTCCAGTATCTCTATCAGGAAGGTAACGACTATATCTTCATGAACCAGGAGACATATGAGCAGGTGCCCATCGCTGCTGACCAGATTAACGGTGTTGCCTTCATGAAGGAGGGTATGACACTTGATGTTGTTACCGATGCTTCAACAGAGACTATCCTTTTTGCCGACATGCCTGTAAAGGTTGTTCTTGCTGTTACATACACAGAGCCAGGTTTGAAGGGTGATACAGCAACAAACACTACAAAGCCTGCTACTTTGGAGACAGGTGCCGAGATTCGTGTACCTCTTTTCATCAACGAAGGTGAGCTTGTTGAGGTTGATACACGTGACGGTTCTTATGTTGGTCGCGTAAAGGCTTAAGCCAATAGTTCCAACAATAAAAAAACAAAGATTTGTTATACTCTATAATTGTTCCTGTTTACAACAGGCCCGATGAAGTTAAGGAACTTCTTGACAGCTTGTTGGCTCAAACGGTAAAACCTTTTGAGCTGGTACTTGTAGAGGATGGTTCTAAAGAGCGGTGTGATCATCTGATTGGTCACTACCGTTCTTTTTTTACAATCCACTATTACTACAAGGAGAATTCCGGTCGCAGTGAGACCCGTAACTACGGTATGGAGAGAGCCAATGGAGATTATCTCCTTTTCTTCGACTCAGATGTTATACTTCCTCCTTTCTATTTCGAGAAACTTGAGGCTGCAATGCAGGCAACGCCATGCGACTGTTTTGGTGGCCCCGATGCGGCCGACGATTCTTTCTCGGATATGCAAAAGGCAGTCAACCATGCAATGACCTCATTCTGGACAACTGGCGGAATACGTGGTGGCAAGGCTGTGATGGAGAAGTTCTGTCCGCGCACATTCAATATGGGCTTCTCAAAAGAGGTTTATAAGCAAGTGGGCGATTTCAAGGATATGATGGGCGAGGATATTGATCTCAGTATCCGTATCCGTAATGCCGGTTTTACAATCCGTCTTATACGTGAGGTGTTCGTTTATCACAAGCGTCGTATAGATCTTGGTCGTTTCTATAAGCAGGTAAATAACTTTGGTCAGGCGAGAATCTGGTTGCAGATTCTGCATCCCGGTTCGCTGAAACTTGTGCATGCAGCCCCGGCCTTAATGCTGATAATGGGGGTTGCTTTGCTCGTAGCCTCTATTTTCTTCCCATGGTTGCTGTTGTTGCCATTGCTGTATGTAATGCTTATATTTACCGACTCTGTTATTAAGAACAAGAGTCTTAAGGTTGCTATGCAGTCGGTAGTTGCCGCGGCTGTGCAGATAACTGGTTATGGAATGGGCTTCCTTAAAGCCTTTTGGTTCAAGATGATACTCAAACGTCCGCTTGAGACAAAGAAGAATCTTACTAAAATATACAATAGAGGGTAATGGAGACCGGTGGTCAGAAGCGCAGCATAAAGGAGTGGCCTATAGATGAGCGTCCGCGAGAAAAAGCGATGAAGAATGGAATTTCATCGCTCAGCAAGGCCGAACTGTTGGCGATACTTATAGGTTCGGGAAATGCCGATGAGTCGGCTGTCGAACTAATGAAAAAGGTGTTGCGCTCATGCAATGACAATATCGCCGAACTTGCCCGACGTTCGGTTGATGATCTTTGTCGTTTCAAGGGAATTGGACCGGCAAAGGCTATAACTATAGTAGCGGCCTGTGAGCTATGGAAACGTCGTGTCGGCGATGAAAGGGTGGAACCTCCGCGCATAACATGTTCGCGTGACCTGTTCAACTATTTTCATCCTATTATGTGCGACCTGAATGTAGAACAGTGTTATGTGTTGCTGCTCAACAATATGAATAAGGTTATTGACCACGCGCTTATTGGCAGCGGTGGACTAACAGCCACAATGGTTGATATACGCCTTGTCTTGCGTGAGGCTATACTGAAACGTGCAACAGGAATTGCCTTATGTCATAACCATCCGTCGGGAAACCTCAAGCCGAGCCGTGATGACGATAATCTTACCAGGAACCTTAGCGCTGCATGTAAGGTTATGAATATAAGAATGCTTGACCATCTTATAATAGCAGGTGACGGGTATTACAGTTATAGCGAAGCGGCTCTTTTGTAACAATTCAAGGAAATATGGAAAAGATAGAAATTGAACAGAAAATAGTAGAGATGATAAAGACGGTGTATGACCCCGAGATTCCTGTCAATATATATGACCTTGGACTAATATATCGTATTGAACTGAAGGAGGACAACAGCGTTGATATCGATATGACGCTTACTGCACCAAACTGTCCGGCTGCAGATTTCATGATGGAGGATGTCCGTATGAAAGTGGAGTCTGTCGAAGGTATATCCGGTGTGAACCTCAACCTCGTCTTTGAACCTGAATGGAGTCAGGAACTGATGACAGAGGAGGCTAAACTTGAACTTGGGCTGCTGTAAGGCAGGGTAGTGCAAAAACAGTCTTTATTGTGTTCTACTTTGCTTATTAATTTGTATATTCGCCTACATGAAAAAGGTTTATATTCTTTCCGATGCCCATTTGGGCTCATGGGCTATTGAGCATAGCCGCACGCATGAACGCCGTCTGGTGTCGTTCCTCGACAAGATAAAGGATGAGGCTGCTGCCGTATATATGCTTGGCGATATGTTTGACTTCTGGTACGAGTTCAAGTATGTCGTTCCCAAAGGATATACCCGTTTTCTTGGAAAGGTAGCAGAACTTACCGACAAAGGTGTCGAGGTACACTTTTTCACAGGTAATCACGATATGTGGTGTCTGGATTATTTTGAGAAGGAGTGTGGTGTGACAATACATCGTGAACCATGTCTTGTCGAGCTTTATGGTAAGGAAATCTTTATGGCTCATGGTGATGAATTCTCTACCGAAAAAGGGTTCCGCTTTCTGCGTTCGATATTCCATAACTCATTCTTGCGTTGGATGTTCTCGACAGTACATCCGCGATGGAGTATATGGATGGGGCATAGCTGGGCACGCCATAGTATGATAAAGCATAAGGTCAAGGGGGATACGCCATTCTTGGGAGCAGACAAGGAGGATTGTATGATTTTTGCCCGCAAGTATCTGTTGCAGCATCCATCAGTCGATTGCTTTGTTTTTGGACACAGGCATATAGACAAGGATTTGCCAATAGGCGAGTCGTCGCGTTGCATATTCCTTGGTGACTGGATAAACACCTTTGCCTATGTGGTTCTCGATGGCAAGACTATAGAACGGAAATATTACATTGAGGGCGAAAGCAAGAATTTGTAATATTTGTATACCGAATAAACAACAAGAGGCCGGGTCAAAAGTGATTTTGATCCGGCTTTGTATTTGTCTCTTTTTTTTGCCTTTTTCAGGTATAAAATCCCGGTTTAGCTTTAAAATGTCTCATGCGGCCATATAACAGCCCAAATTCTCTTCTACAAGACCGT
>JAFZFM010000215.1 GCA_017555865.1 Bacteroidaceae bacterium | reverse complement strand
TTTGTGGGAGAGTAGGTCATCGCCACTTTTTTCGAGAAGAGCTTTAGTTAACGCTAAGGCTCTTTTTTTGTTTGTATAAAGTCGCTAAGGTCCTTGTACTTTAAAGACCTTAGACTCCCAATCGACTTTAAAACCCTTTAGAATTATAAAGAATTTAATCATTGATGTATGCTGTGTGTTTCCTCTCCTTATGTATGATGGTGAGTTTGTTCTAAAAGTTGCAAAAAATAATATATGGTACTACTATTTTGGTTCTCAATCAGAGTATAAGGGTGAAGGTTTACCCGAAGTGGAAGTAACAGAGTATACTTGTAAAGTTCCTAGAAAAACTGCTATGTGTTTCAAAGAACTATTCTATGCCGCAGTGTTCTCTTCATCGTATATTGCGCAAGGGAATATTCTTGATGGTGTAACTTACGAACTTTTTTATGAGATAGGGTTTTATACAGCTAGGTTTGATTCTCCCAAAAAGGATACGAACTGCTATAAATTGCAGGAGATTCTGGATAAATTACATCTAGTGGTGAAGGAGGATAATCCGTCTGCTATAGAGGCTTTATTACCATTAGTTACCGATTTGACAGCTGGCTTCAAGGCTTTATTCCCGGAAGATGTAAAGAAATAGTTTTTATAACGTAAATAAAGGCTAAATTGTCTGTACCACAATTTAGCCTTTATTATTTATCATTCTATTGCAATAATTCTGCTTGTCTTGTCTTCGTGCGATGGTGTACGTTTGGGGATATTGATTTTGAGTACACCATGTTTTACTTTTGCCTCAATCTTGTTTGTGTCTACATCATCGGGCAGAATTAGTGTTTGCTGGAATTTGGTATATGAGAATTCACGGCGGATGTAGCGACCTTTCTCCTCGCATTTGTCTTCGCATTTCTCGTCGTTGCATTTCTCTTTTTTGTTCTCATTTGAGGTTGTGCAGCATTGTTCTCCATCTTTTGTTTCGCAACCGCAGTTGCAGTTCTTCTCCATTGTTATGGTAAGGTCGTTGTTGTTGTCGATATGAATCTTGAAATCCTCTTTTCTCATACCTGCTGCAGCAACTTCAACCTTGTACTCCTTTTCTGTCTCAAAGACATTTATGGCAGGAGCTGTGGCATTGTTTCGGACAAGAATGTCGCTGTTGAAGAAATCGTTGAAAATACTAGGCAACCATTGCTGCCCCTGGCGTTTCATTAACATACTCATGATACTGGTAATTAAATTGTTATACATAGACAAAGCAGCACTGTAAACCGATAGGTAATAACGACCTCGATATGATGCAGGCTTTTGCCAGGTCGCAATCTCTCTTTGAGTGACTTATTGAATACCCCGGAACAGTGCCGCTTTGTATTGTTAATGAGTTTTACCGGAATTTTGTTTCCTAATGGTATGCTTTTTATGTTTTCTTTGCATAAGAAGGGAGTGACGTTAATTTCTGTATGTTTTGTATATAAAAAATCATGCTATCCTTGACAAGGATAGCATGATAATGCCTATGGCTTTGTTTTTTATAAACCGCGGTTTCTAAGAAGTGCGTCAATCTTTGGCTCACGTCCGCGGAAGTTGCGGTACATTGTCATTCCGTCGTCAATACCTCCTGGGGTGAGAACATATTTGCGGAACTTATCGGCAACCTCCTGGTTAAAGATGTCTCCTGTCTCCTTGAATGCGTCGAATGCGTCGGCATCAAGAACTTCGGCCCACATGTAGCTGTAATATCCGGCACTGTAACCACCACCCATTGTGTGGCTGAAGTTTGTCATGCGATAGCGTGGAAGAATCTGTGAAGGAATGCCACGCTCGGCAAGTTTCTCGGCCTCATATTCCATTACGTTAAGATTTGCAGGAACCTCTGTAAGTACGTGCAAATCCATATCGCTTAGAGAAGCTGCAATGTACTCAACTGTTGCAAATCCCTGACCATATTTGTCGCTCTCCTGAATTTTCTCTACAAGTTCCATTGGGATAACCTCGCCGGTCTTATAGTGTTTTGCATATACGGCAAGTACCTCGGGTTCCAATGCCCAATGTTCATTGATCTGTGATGGCAACTCTACAAAGTCGCGCTCAACACCGCTTGCACCGCTATACTTTACATCGCGCATGAAGTTGTGTAAAGCATGACCGAACTCGTGGAACATAGTCTTTACATTGTCTATGCTCTGCAAAGCCGGAGTATTTTCGGTTGCAGGTGTCATGTTACAGCTGTTTACAACAACCGGAACTATTCGCTTTCCATTCTCGTAGCTCTGTGGGCGGAACGATGTGCACCATGCACCAGCATTCTTTCCATCGCGTGTAAACTGGTCGCTGTAGAATATTGCAAGCAGTGTGCCGTCGCGGTCAATTACCTCGTATGCCTTTGCTGTTGGCTCATATGATGGTACTTCTGCTGTTATCTCCTTGAATGTGATACCATATAGTTTGGTTGCAACATGGAAAATTCCGTTCATCACATTGTTGGCTTCCATATAGTTGCGTATTTCCTGCTCATCTACAGCAAATTTTGCTTTTTTTGTCTTGTCGAGGTAATACATATAATCCCAACCCTCAGGTTCAAAATTCTTGCCTTCTTTACGTATTTCGGTGCGTATATCCTCAATCTCCTGTTTTGCCTTCTCTACAGCAGGTGTCCATACCTGGTCGAGCAGTGCATATACAGCTTCGGGAGTCTTTGCCATGCGGTCCCCAAGTATCATCTGTGCGTAGTTCTCATATCCCATGAGTTTTGCCTTTTCCAGGCGCAAAGCTACAATCTTGGCACAGATTTCCTTGCTGTCGTATTCGTTGTCCTGGTTTCCACGGTTGTAGTATGCCTTGTATACCTTCTCGCGTAGTTCACGGTTCTCGCAATACTGCAATACCGGGTTACAACTTGGACGCTGCATGTTGAACATCCATTTGCCTGGCTGGCCGTTGTCTGCTGCCATTTTTGCGGCTGCGTCAATGTTTGCCTGTGGCAATCCTTTCAACTCCTCAATACTGTTGGCAACAACAAATGTATTGTTGGTTTCGTGCAGCAGGTTCTGAGAGAATGTAAGCTGCAACATAGAAAGTTCCTTGTTTAGTTCGCGTAGTTTGGCTTTTTGTTCCTTGTTAAGGTTTGCACCGCTGTTTACAAAGCGCTTGTATATGTTTTCAAGAATCTTTGCTTCCTCGGCTGTGAGGGTAAGTGACTCACGGCTGTCATATACTGCTTTGACACGTGCATACAGTTGCTCGTTAAGATAAATATCGTCATTGTGAGCCGAGAACAGAGGTGACATCTCCTTCTGCAATGCGCGCATCTCTTCGGTTGAGTTGCTGCTTGATAGTGGGCTGAATGTTCCTCGTACCTTGCGCAACAACTTTCCGCACTGGTCAAGGGCAATAATTGTGTTCTCGAATGTAGGAGCCTCGCTGTTGTTTACTATAGCTTCAATCTCCTTTTTCTGCTCATCCATACCAAGTAACATACCCTCGCGGTAGTTGTCTATAGTAATCTGGGCAAATGGTGCAATGTTGTGCTTGGTTTCAAAATCGCTCAGTAATGGATTGGCGGGCTTGTCGCTTCCGCATCCACAGGCGGCCAGTGCAACTGCCGCCGCCATAATCTGTTTCATGATTTTCATATATGTTAGATTTATGTCTTGTATGAATATTAATATGAAAGGGTACTTCAGATACGTGCAATTCCCTCAATTTCAATTAGCAACTCCGGACGGCATACATCGGCAACAAGATAGTGCTTCTGTGCAGTAGGGTAGTTGCTCTGCATATAGTCACATACGGCAGGAATATCATTCTCTCGCTTTACATACACGCGCAGAAGTTCATATCTTGATCCGTTGTTCTCAACAGGGATATTCTCTTTGCATGTTAGTCTGTCCATGATTTCCATAGTCTCAGCCGCCTGTTCCACAGCATTTGTGCTATAGTTGCTGCATTCGCCCTTTATTGCAGCAGTACCCGATATAAGAACTGTTTTTCCAAGTAGTCTTGCACGCTCAAACTTTGGAGTTGTCCTTTCGCTCAAATGCTCAATGACCTTGCCATCGAGAACCTGCTGAGAGTAGTTGTGTGCTGCAATCTGTAATGGATTGTCTATTGGCATATTGGTTATGTTGTTGCCTTTTACAGCATATAACTCAACCATAACTCCGCCTGTGCTTGTGCCAATGCCTGTTGCTGCGGGATAACCATTGCTCCAGTTATCGGTGCTATAGAAAATTGAACGAGCGTCGTTGAACTCCTGATAGTTCTGGCTGCCGTCGTTCAGTACTGTTATTCCGGGAATGTAGTTCCATTGGCGGTATATATCGCTTGGCTTGAATCCGTTGTCTGATAGTAACTTTGCAATGCCATTAAAAATGTCCATTGACTGTTCAAAGGTACTACCGCCGTCAAATCTTGGAACAATACCACCAGTCATAAGTTCGGTACAACCATCAAAGGTTATGAGCCTGTAATTACGGTGGTACTTTATTGTAGCATTGCAATCGGCAATGTATGTTGCCTCAACAGTTACGCCACCGCATGATGTTTTTTGCGCAATATAACTTGTGAGTGGTGGCTGTTCGCCGAATATGTCCTTTACAACGTTGTCAATAGTTGTCAGGTTCTGCTTATATTCGTTGTAGTCTGCTGGCTTGCCGAAAACGGACAACTTTATCAATGCGTTGGCATTAATCTGTGACAATGTATTATGGAGCATCTCTTCAAATGCACCTTCAATAGCCGATGTATATATCCGTTGGATTTTGTTTACCATTTTGCGCAAATCACTAATATTCTGCTAAAATACAAAATTTTCCGTTAAATTAGCAGTTGTTATCGGTTTTATTGCTGTTTTCGCTCCAGTTTGAACCTCAAACGCAGTTTGCCGTTTTCATAACTGTGGCTAATGATTTTGAACACACCAATTTCGTTTGTGTTGCCAACATGTGTGCCAATGCAGGCGCATACATCATAGTCTCCAACACGAACAATGCGCAGTGTCTCACTTGCGTCGGCCGGCAGTTTGCTCAAGTCGACTCCTTGGGGCACATTTTCACGTGTAACGAATTCAACAGTTACAGGAAGTTCCTGTCTTATAACTTCGTTTACCTTATTTTCAATCTCTGCTATTTGCTCTTGTGTCGGCTCGCATGGCAGGGTGTAGTCGCATTTGCTTTTTTTACGTTCTATATGCGCATTACGGCTACGCTCACACCCGAACACCCTTATCATTGTCTGATTCAGAATATGTTCAACGGTATGCATAGGTGCGATTGACATATCTTGAAACTTCGCTGCTGGTTGATTAATTTCCATAATTGTATGTGTTTTAGAGATTCTTCCGTCGCTTCGCTTTGTCAGAATGACAGTTCGTATTCTTGTCATCCTGACCATACATTAATGAAAATATCAAAAGATGTTCTCGATGAGCGTAGCGAACTAACGTAGTGAAGGATCTCTATTAGTTGCTGTTTTATTGTAAAATAGATGAAACACCCGACTCTCCGTTGTGCATAGGTGGGTACTCCGCCTTATTGTGGTCGTTCAGTATTGGTGTTTCGGTTGTCATATATCTTGACTTATATAAAGTTGCTGAAAAAACTTTCTGTTGCTAATAAAGAAGATGGGTATTTAAAAGTGATATGTCTGGCAATTCTGTGAAACAATATATTCATTTGGTCTTAGTTATTCAGCGCCTTGCAGGTCTAGCTTGTTGCGCTTGATGTAATCCATATTCTTGAGAATGGCTTTTCTGCGTTTTCTCATGTATGGTCCAGGCTTTTTTGAACTGTAGTAGCGTGGGTTAGGAAGAGTTGCTGCTATAAGCGCACATTCTTCACGTGTGAGTTGTGCCGGTGTCTTGCCAAAGTTCTCCTTTGCAATGGCTGCAATACCATATTGTCCTTCCCCCATCTCTATGCTGTTGAGGTATACTTCCATTATACGTTTCTTGCTCCATATCAACTCAATGAGTGCTGTGAAGTATGCCTCCAATCCTTTACGTAACCATGAACGCTCGGGCCACAGATATACATTCTTGGCTGTCTGTTGGCTTATGGTACTTGCTCCGCGCAGTCTCTTTCCATTTTCAGCCTCGTTGCGTGCTTTTTCTATCTCGTCCCAGTCAAAACCACTGTGCTGCATAAAATTATTATCTTCGGAAGCTATCACAGCAAGTTGCATATTGGGTGTTATCTCTTCAATAGGTGTCCATGTATGGTTGATAGGGATGTCCTCGCCAAAATAGCGTATAAGCATGAGTGGTGTGCCGGGGACGGGAACAAATGCATATAGGATTACCCACAAAATTGAAATGATGAAGAAACTTAAAAGTAACTTCATTATCCATCCCGATATTTTCTTTATTATATGCATTATGTTTTGAATTCATTAATGCAGAAAAGGTGACCCTCTTTACTTTTGGTCACCTTATCTGTATTATTTTTTTACTATTTTGATGTGTGTTTCAGAAATAGGCTCAAGTCAAAATATATTCGTCTTGCCTGAAATTCAGGTGTCGGCTCTATTATAACAATACTGCACAGAGTCTCGGTGTCAAGGTCGCGTGAAACCTCCTTTTCAACACCAAGCTGATGGTATAGAACATAGTTCTGGTCATCGGGCGATATGACACGGAAGGCTGTTTTGCTGCTTTTACCGTCGCCATACTGCACAATCATGTTAAGAATACCCATGTATTTCTTTGCATATGAGTTGTACTCCTCGTCACTTTTATTTAGTGATTTTGCTGTAGTAAGCAGGTTGAACAAAGCATTGAGGCTTACAGGGTTATATTCAAGAATCTTTTTTGCTGTATTGTATGCAGCAGCACTGTTCCCCTCGTCGTGATATTTCTTCAAGGCCTTTTCGTTTTCGTCGTGTCCCGGATTGTAGTGTGGGGTATAAGCCTGACCATAGTAGATGAGTGCGATGTCGTCTACACGAAGAAATGGATCGTCGCTTAGGTACAATTTAAGAATATCATTGTAATATTGCTGTTCGTTCTTTACAATATCCTCTATTGTGTTGTTGTCGAGAACCACTTGGGCATTTGCCGACATTGTAATGAAAAATAGGAATATTGATGTCAATATTTTTCTCATAGACTTAAAGTTTGAATTTGATAATTGCACCGCTATTTGCGGGTATTTTTATTTCTATCTTGTCGTGTGGGTTCAGCGGCAGTTCCAGTACTTCTCCGCTCAGTAACTCAACAACTTTCTGCTGATAGTTGTCGTATGACGCGCCAAAATATGCAAAAGCCTCTTCTGGGATAGTGACACCACACAGTTTTTCAGTATCGCTGAAGTTTGTTACAATTAGCAACAGCTCATCTTTTGTTCCGCGAAGATATGAGAATGTGTGGTTGCAGTCATACATATCGCTGTGTTTGTTGGCATATTGCAAGCCGTAGAAGAGACCGCATATCAAAGCTTCTTCCTGGTTACATAGTGTAAGCAGGCGTGAGTAGAAACTCTGCAACTCCTTTTCATCATCAGTAAGCAACTCTCCGGTGTAGTCACCGTTGCCTTTCCAACGTCTCAGAGTATCAACGCTCCAATAGTCGAAGATGGTTGTTCTTCCATCGACACCGCTGTATCCCTCCTTGTCCATGCCTTTTTCACCAAGTTCCTGGCCCGAGTAAAGCATGAAAGGCTCTGTTCCAACAGTTGCCGAAACGATGGCTGCTGCAAGTGCGCGTGTTGCCTTTGCTGCAAAGAAATCGGAAGCAATGCGTTGCTCGTCGTGGTTCTCAAGGAACGTAAGCATGTGCTGACGTATGTCGGCAGTACTCTGGAGCGCATAGCTTATATCGTTTGCCGAAGCCTGACCATTCATTACTGCACGCAGTGTATCGTAGAGACCAACTTTGTCGTACAGGTAGTCGAAGTGTCCTTCCTTGATGAATGAACGGTATATGTGTGGTTGGTAAATCTCGCCAATGAATATTATTCCGGGGAACTGCTCTTTAATTTTGGGAACCGCCCAGTTCCAGAATTCAACAGGTGTCATCTCTACCATATCGCAACGGAAACCGTCAATACCCTGTGCTGCCCAATACTGTAGTATCTTGAGCATTTTTACCCATGTGTTTGGAACTGGCGAGAATTGTCTGTTGCCAGTTCTGTAGTCTATACCATAATTTAGTTTAACAGTGTCGTACCAGTCGTTGCGCCCGGGAGAACCGAAACAGTCATTGCCTGTTGCACGCAACGGAGTTTCGCTGTACTCTTCGTCGGCACAGTCTTTGGCGTCGATATTGCAGCCGAATGGATGGTTGCCAAGATAGTAGAAATTGTTGTGTCCTACAAAGAATGCGTTCTTGTCATCGTGTTCACCAAAACTGTATGTTCCCTTTGGTGTATTGTCGCTATGGTAGTGGCGAGCCACATGGTTTGGAATAAAGTCCATGATGACTTTCATCCCCGCCTTGTGTGTGCGCTCTACAAGTTCCTTGAACTCTTCGCGGCGTTTCTCCACGTTTACAGCCAGGTCAGGGTCATTGTCGTAGTAGTCCTTGATTGCATAGGGTGAACCTGCTTCTCCCTTGACTATAGCTGGGTGGTCGGCCGGTATTCCGTTTGCTGAATAGTTGGTTCTCGTAGTATGCTCAATGACACCGGTATACCAAATGTGTGTTGCTCCGAGATTGCGTATTGCACGCAGGGCATTTGGGGTAATGTCGTTGAATTTGCCACAACCGTTCTGTTCAATAGTTCCTCCGGTTACGCAGTTTGCATTGCTGTTGCCAAATAGACGTGGCAACATCTGGTATATGATTATTTTCTCTGCCATTTCTTTTGTTTGAATTTAGTTTCTATAAATGCCTTATGCACCCAATGAAGATTTTATTTTCTTTATCAATCCCTGTTGTACGTTTCCTGGGCCGCATTCTATAAAATCCTCAGCACCGTCATTTATCATGTTTGTGATGGTATTTGTCCAACGCACTGGAGCTGTGAGCTGTGCAATAAGATTCTCCTTTATCTCCTGTGGGTTTGTGTGTGGAGCAGCATCTACATTCTGGTATACGGGGCAGCATGGTGTGCTGAATACCGTTTCGTTTATAGCTGTTTCCAGTTCCTCTTTTGCAGGTTGCATTAGTGGTGAATGGAAAGCACCGCTTACATTGAGTGGTAATGCACGTTTTGCACCGGCCTCCTTTAACTTTTCACAAGCTTTGTTGACACCGTTTACTGAGCCTGATATTACAACCTGACCCGGGCAGTTGTAGTTTGCAGCAACTACAATATCGCCTTCGGATGTTATTCGTGAACATACATCCTCTATTGTCTGCTCGTCAAGTCCTATGATTGCCGCCATGGTGGAGTGTTCCATCTCACAGGCTTTCTGCATTGCCAATGCTCGTTTGTATACAAGTTTCAAACCATCTTCAAAAGTCAATGCACCAGCTGCTGTAAGTGCCGAAATCTCTCCCAATGAATGTCCTGCAACCATATCGGGCTTGAATTCCTCGCCCATGGTTATGGCTGATATTACTGAATGAAGGAAAACCGCAGGCTGTGTCACCTTGGTCTGTTTCAGTTCTTCGTCACTTCCGTTGAACATTATGTCTGTTATGCGAAAACCAAGAATCTCATTGGCTTTCTCGAAATATTCTTTTGCAACCATAGAACTTTCGTACAGTTCTTTTCCCATTCCGCAGAACTGTGCTCCTTGTCCTGTAAAAACAAATGCTTTCATTTAATAATTTTATGTAAATATTGTTTCAAAATAATGCCTGTACTTTACAATATCAGTACAGTAAATCCGTTAGTAAGTCGTGGTGACCCATTTAAGGCTTGGATTGGAAAATGTCTGGTAACTTTCCAACCTGTGTGCAAATATAGTGATTTTTTCTTCCTTGAAGCCTCTTTTTGTTTATATAATATTGGTCTTGTTTGAAAAAATGCTAACTTTGCAGTATTTTGTGAAGCAGTATTGTTAACTAATGTTTAGTTTAGATTGAAAAACATAAATTATGTTAAGGATTAAATTTTATAGCGCTTTTGTAGCACTTTTGTTCGTGTCACAGATTGTTATGGCCCAGGCAACCGGTGTGAACAAACAACCGACCTCATCCCGCATAAGGAGTGCGGTAGCTGCCAATACAGGTATGGCAGGCACTGTTGGTACCACAGAAGTGATGACTGACAAGCAAATTGTTAAATTTATAAAGGAGGAACAGAAGAAAGGTACTTCAAACTCTGAAATTATAGCAAAACTGCTACTCAAGGGAGTTACAGAAGCGCAGCTTATCCGCGTTAGGGAAGATTATCTCTCGTCTCAGGGTGATGCCTTGGCTATTGAGGAAGGCGAAATCAAGGAACACGATGGTGTACCGGCAAGGCTTCGCGAGAAGAGTCAGTTCGCAGGTCTTGCATACAGCGTTGATTCTCTCGATGTAGTTATTCCTGATTCTCTTGGCCTTGTGGAACTCAAATCCCGAATGCACAAGCAAAAGGAAATCTTTGGTCATAACATGTTTGCAAACAAGAATCTTGTATTTGAACCAAATATGAACATGGCTACCCCCGAGAATTATTGTCTTGGACCTGGCGACGAGGTTATTATTGATGTGTGGGGTGCTTCACAGTCAACATTCCGCGACTTCATTTCTCCCGATGGTTATGTCAATATTGATATGTTGGGTCTTGTATATCTTAGCGGAAAGAGTGTAAAGAGTGCCAATGAGTACCTCAAGAACAAATATTCACAAATTTTCTCGGGAATATCAGGAGAAAATCCCAATGCTGAGATAAAGTTGACACTTGGTCAGGCGCGTTCGATACAGGTTAGGGTAATGGGTGAGGTCAACAATCCTGGAACATATACCATTTCTTCATTCGCATCTGTTTTCCACGCCTTGTATCTTGCAGGTGGTGTAACCGAAATAGGTTCTTTGCGTGCAATAAAGGTTACACGCAACAATAATGTAGTTGCAGTACTTGATATCTATGATTATCTGCTTAACGGCAAGACAGGTTCCGATATCAATCTCGTTGACGGAGATGTCATTACTGCGCCTACATACGTATCGCTTGTGAATGTTGAGGGTGGAGTAAAACGTCCTATGTACTATGAAATCAAGGAGAATGAAACAGCAGCCGATCTTCTTACCTATGCGGGCGGATTTGCACGCAATGCATATCGTGCCGACATTCGTGTAGAGCGCGTAGGAGAAAAAGAAATGCAGATATATACCCTTGACGAGGAAGCTCAAAAATCATTCTTTATAAAGGACGGAGATATAATGACTGTCGATACAGTTGCTACCACCTTTGAAAATATTGTTGAGTCAAAAGGTGCTTTGTACCGTCCTGGCAAGTTTCAGTTAGGTGCTGTGAATACTGTCAAGGATTTGGTTGAGGTTTCAGGTGGCCTGAAATCAGATGCATATGTCTACCGTGCAGTACTTAACCGTCGTTTGCCCGATATGTCAATGGAGAACATGTCTGTTGATCTTAAGGGTATTATGGATGGAACAGCAGATGATATTCAACTAAGAAACAATGACGTTCTGTTTGTACAGTCAAATGAGGATATGCAGAGCGTTGAGTACATAAATATTTATGGTGAAGTTGCTTTCCCAGGCAAATACCGTTTTGCACATAATACAAAAGTTGAGGATGTGATTCTTATGGCCGGTGGAATGACTGAACGCGCTGCAGCAGCACGTGTTGAGGTTGTTCGTAAGATGTATGATCCATACGCGATGCAGCCAAGTGATACTTTGTCGACAACATATACTTTTGAAGTTGACAAGAATCTTGAGGTAAAAGGCGGTACAGATTTTGTGCTAATGCCATATGACGCTGTGTATATCCGTCGTTCTCCTTCATACGTTGAACAGAAGAATGTGAACATAGAGGGTGAAGTTGCCTTCGCCGGAACCTATGTCATCAATAACAAGAACATGCGATTGAGCGACCTTGTGAGAATGGCTGGTGGTATAACTCCTAGTGCATAT
>JAFZFM010000214.1 GCA_017555865.1 Bacteroidaceae bacterium | reverse complement strand
ACCGTCGGAGATTGTTGCAACCGGTATTGCAGCCATCATTAACAAACACCCCGAGTTCAAGGTAACCCAGATATTGAGCAACCCCAGCTATTACAATTCGGGTAACACCGACACCCATATTGTAATAATAAACCCCGTTGTAATCGACTACAACGAGAGATTCGACATACGCTCCTACCTTGGTTGCAACACTGCCGCCATTGTTGCACTCACAAACAGCAACTACGAGGAGAATGTACTGAGACAGTACGACGAATGTATCGGCATATATGATAACAGCCCGCGAATAATACAGAAACTGAAGAACGCCATTGAAGAGAACTCACAGAAACCCAAAAGCGACATCAACGAGCTCTCGTCGCGCGAGCGCGACATCCTTGCAGCCGTTGCCAAGGGAAAGACAAACAAGGAGATTGCCGACGAGTTCAACATCTCCATCTACACTGTAATCTCGCACCGCCGCAACATATCACAGAAACTGGGAATCAACAGTATTCCCGGTCTCACCGTATATGCAATAATGAACAAACTGGTCGACATGTCCGACTTTGGATAACCCACTCGCCCACCGAAAACACACCACAAACATGGCCGAAGAACTACACATAGCACAAGGAGGAAAGGAGCAGAAATACCAACTCCTGTACAAGCAGATAAAGGCAGTTACCGAGAACGAGAGCGACACCATAGCCAATATGGCAAACATAGCCGCAATGATACACCACACATTCGGTTTCTGGTGGACAGGGTTCTACCGCGTTGTGGACGACATTCTGGTTCTTGGACCATTTCAGGGGCCGCTTGCCTGCAGCCGTATTGGTAAAGGTAAAGGTGTTTGCGGCACTGCATGGAGCGAGCAACGCACACAAGTTGTTCCCGATGTCGACAAGTTCCCCGGACACATAGCATGCAGCAGCGCTTCCAAGAGCGAGATTGTAGTTCCCATAATAAAGGAAGGTTCAGTAACAGCCGTACTCGATATCGACAGCGAACACTACGGCACGTTCGACGAGTGTGACCGCATGTGGTTAGAGAAGATAGCCGGAACACTTTAGCACAAGCACCACCATGCCCATAATAGAAATAACATCACTCGACCAACCGGGAGTAGAGATATTCAGCACACTTACCGAGGCACAGTTGCGTCGTGAGTACGAACCCGGAAAAGGGATATTCATAGCCGAGAGTCCCAAAGTAATAAATGTTGCATTATCCATGGGGCACACTCCCATAGCACTGCTGTGCGAGAAGCGACACATCGCCGGTGACGCAGCCGACATCATAGCCAGACACCCCGATATTCCCGTATATACCGGTAATCGCGAACTGCTTGCCAGACTCACCGGCTACACCCTCACTCGCGGCGTCCTATGCGCCATGCAACGCCCCATAGAAGCCACTGTGCAGCAGATATGCAGCAATGCATCACGCATAGTGGTTATTGACGGGGTTGTAGACACCACCAATATCGGTGCCATCTTTCGCTCGGCCGCAGCACTCGGCATAGACGCCGTGCTGCTTACACGGAACTCGTGCGACCCGCTCAACCGTCGTGCTGTACGTGTATCTATGGGAAGCGTATTCCTTGTTCCATGGGGGTGGCTCGATGGTGGCATTGGAGAACTCCACAGCTACGGATTCGAGACCGCAGCAATGGCGCTCAGCAACAACTCCATATCCATTGATAACCCCATTCTTACAACCATTCCCAAACTGGCTATAATAATGGGAACCGAGGGTGATGGACTGCCCGATACAACAATAGCAAAGGCAACACACGTAGTGCGCATACCAATGTCGCACAATGTAGACTCACTCAACGTTGCAGCCGCAGCAGCCGTCGCATTCTGGGAACTGCGCACGCGCAATAGCTGAGCTTAGGGATACAGGTGGCCATTGGCCACCTGTATCCATAATATCTTAACAGAAAAATTTCAAATTATCGAACGAAGGTGTCAACTCACCATCCTCAATGCGGTGCACAATCTCCACAACCTTGTCGTTCATTGGAGTTGGAACACCAACCTTGCGGCCGAACGCACTTGCAACTCCATTGATTGCGTCAACCTCTGTTTTCTTGTTTTTCTCAAGATCCTGCAGCATACTTGCCTTCAGTTTGGCATGCTTACGTATGGCAATTGGAATTATGAACAGCGAAATTGCCTTCTTGAAACGGTTCTTGTAGTCGAGTAACTTTACAATATCCTTACCTTGTACAGGCTCAATCTTTATGTTTCCTGCCGCACACACATCAATACACTCCTTAATAAGAGCCTGCACAACCTTGCACGATTTTTTGTTCTTCGCAGCCTCGCCAAATGTACATCCAAGCACAGCACTCATGCCCGAGAAAGCTGAGTTTATGAGCAACTTGCTCCAGCGCGAGCCAATGAAATTGCTGTCTACCTCAACAGTTCCCATCATTTCGAGCAGATTCTTCACATTCTCAAGATGATGTGTGGTCTTTGCCGACAGTGAACCAATTGAGAAAGACAACGAATCGGGGGCACTTGTCAGTTCACACACACCCGGTTGCTGCATTGTCGCACCCCATGCAACGGTACAGCCAAGCACGCGCTCCTCGCCCACAATTTCACCAATAAGCAGTTCGGGGATACCGTTCTGCAATGTCACAATAACTCCATCCTTGGCAAGAAAGTCCTTGAGATACGTTACAACCTCACTGTTCTGCTGCTGCTTTGTTATCAGGAATATTATGTCATACACTCCCGACATCTCATCGGGGGTATATGCAGTTACCTTTTGAGTGAAGTTCACTGTTCCCGTCACCGTGGCACCGTTCTTTTGCAATGCCTCAACATGCGCCTTGTTGCGGTTTATAAGTTCTATTGTGCCTCCGTTCTTTGCAATGTAAGCACCAAGAATAGTACCCAAAGAACCCGCACCATAAATTGCAGCTCTCATATAATTTGTTTTTTGTTGAAATACGGTGCAAAAATAGCACGTAATGTTCATTCTCACAACCCGACAGTGTATATTTTAGCAAGACTACGTTACTTCCCCTTTCATTTGCACAGTCAGCAGTTTTTAACATTACATTCTATTTATGTATCCGGGAATGAATAGCGCAAGAATACACAAACTTTATATTCTTTTGATTCTTTATAAAATATTATTGCCATCTACACGACCTTTCAGGATTTTTTGCCTACATTTGCAATAATATATATAATATTAATTTATAACTATTTGATATGAAAAAACATTTTTCACTTTTGCTTACAGCACTGTTGCTGTGCCTCACACTGCACCTGAATGCACAGAACAAGAATGAGAAACCGTTTGTAATTCCTGAACTACGCGAATGGGTTGGCGGTGAAGGAATGTTCAACATCACAGGCAAGACAAGAATCGTTTCTCCAAAGGAAAATGAGGAGCTCGCTGAGGTTGCCGACATATTGGCATGCGACTACAAGAAAATGACTAATACCACCCTCAAGACCAAGAAAGGGGAAACCGGCAAAGGTGACATCATCCTCACCATAGCCAACAACGACAAACTCGGTAACGAGGGTTACACAATAAACATTGGCGAGAATGTTGAAATCACCGCCAATACTGCACGCGGTGCAATATGGGCAACACGCACACTGTTGCAGATTGCCGAGCAGAACAACGGCAATACCCTTCCAAAGGGTAACATCGTTGACTACCCCGACTACGAGATGCGCAGCTTTATGCTTGACTGCGGACGCAAGTTCATCCCCATCAGCTTCCTGCACGAGTATGTTGACTTTATGGCATACTACAAGATGAACACATTCCACATTCACCTTAACGACAATGCCTTCAAGCAGTACTTCGGTCACGACTGGGCAAAGACTCCATCGGGATTCCGTCTGGAGAGCGACTTTTTCCCAGGCCTTGCTTCACGCGACGGCTACTACACAAAGAAGGAGTTCATTGAGTTGCAGAAGCATGCCGAGCGCGTGGGTGTTGAGATTATCCCCGAGTTTGACGTTCCTGCACACTCTTTGGCATTCGTACACTACCGCCCCGAACTTGGCAGCAAGGAGTATGGCCTTGACCACCTCGACCTGTTCAACCCAGCAACATATACATTTGTAGACTCTCTGTTCATGGAGTTCCTTGGCGGCGAGGAGCCTGTTTTCCGTGGCCCACGTTTCCATGTAGGTACCGACGAGTACTCGAACCGTGACACAGCCGTTGTCGAGAAATTCCGCTACTTCACCGATCACTGCATACGCGAGGCCGAGAAGTATGGCAAGCAGGCTTGTGTATGGGGTGCGCTCACACATGCAAAAGGCAACACACCTGTAAAGGTTGACAACGTACTCATGTATGAGTGGTACAACGGTTATGCCGACCCAACAGAGATGATGAAGCTGGGCTATGATGTCATCAGTATCCCCGACGGATGGACATATATTGTTCCAGCAGCAGGTTACTACTACGATTATCTCAACTGCCAGCACCTGTATAACAACTGGACACCTGCAGTCATTGGCAACCAGACATTCCCCGAGAAGCACCCACAGATTAAGGGTGGTTCATTCGCTGTTTGGAACGACCATGCCGGCAACGGTATCAGTTGCAAGGACATCCACTATCGCGTGTTCCCTGCAATGCAGACAATGGCAGTAAAGATGTGGACCGGTGCAAAACCAACAGTTCCATACGAGGTATTTGACAAGGTACGTCTTACACTTAGCGACGCTCCAGGTGTAAACATTGCCGGCCGTTTCAGTGGTGAGAAGCGTACTATCCTTAAACTTGACGAGGTTAAGCCAAAACAGGTTCTTGCAAAGAAGACAAGAATTAAAGAAATTGGTTTTGAGTATAGTGTATCGTTCGACATAGAGTACCAGAATGAGCGCAACGGTGCGGCGTTGTTCATTTCACGTGACGCAGAGTTCTACATTGCCGACCCTGTTGAGGGCAAGATTGGTTTCTCACGCGACGGCTATCTGAACACATTCAATTACCGCTTCTACCCTGGCGAAAAGGCTCACGTAACAATCAGCGGCAACCAGAGCGAGACAAAGCTTTATATAAACGGTAAGTTGATTGAGACTCTTGACAAACAGACAATATACCACAATGAAGGCGGTAAGGACAAGATGTACTATGTACGTACTCTTGTGTTCCCTCTTTCTCGTACAGGCTCGTTCCGCAGTAATGTAAGCAACCATGAAGTTGTAAACTACTGCAAGTAACAAAGCACAGGCATTTCAATAGACAAAAGCGGTTCGCCATGGCCATGGCGAACCGCTTTTGTCGTATCATTAGGCACACATGCCGTACTGTTTCAGATAGCTGCACTCCCGTTCCTGTGCCTCTCCCTCAAAGACTCCAGATACTTGTCTATTTTCTTTATAGGACGGAACGGCTCGACAATCCGAGCAAGCTTGTTTTCAGCACATTACAGCAAACGCTTCTGTGTGGTATGGAGAACGTGTTCAATTATTATATACACCAGGGGTAGCGCAATTTTACTTTCAATGTTGCCATACTTGCTGTTTTGAATGTGAGTTATAATGCCTCTCTCCTGCTCCGCACTGAATTACTAAAAATAAAAGTTAAATATTCAGGGAAAAGGGAATTTTTTATTTCTAAAGTTTTAGATTTCTAAAAGTTTCGTTATACATTTGTGTGCGGCGTCATTTTAACGGGCGGCAGTAAAGTTTTACAAAATTGCAATGTGATGAAAAAATACGAAACACTTACAAAGGCTGAAATGCAGGTTATGAATGCTCTGTGGGCGTTGCCCGACGGCGGGTGCATACACGATATTATTGCACTATACCCCGAGCCCAAACCTGCTTACACAACGGTTTCTACATTCTTGAAGATTTTACTTAACAAGAGGTTCGTGAACTTCCGCAAAATTAGCGGAAAGACGCACACTTACTACCCTCTTATAAGCAAGGACGATTACACAAGCATGGTAATGAAGGATGTTAAGGAATCGTTCTTCGGTGGCTCAAGTTCGTCAATGGTAAAATTCTTTGCCAAGAACGAGAAACTGAGCGAAAACGAGATAAAAGAACTGCTTGAAATAATACAGAAACAGCAGCTGCCATGAAAAGTATAAGGGGAACAATCCAAAGACTTCTGCTCGGTTTCGCTGCAATGTTTGCGGCATCGGGAGTCAATGCCGATGACACTGCGAGGGGTGACACTCTTGTAACGTGCAGCCTCTCAACAATACCTGGACTGGTTGCTGACAGTATTGACATGGGCGATTTATACCTGAATGCAACTGTAGAGATGCACTTCACAGTGGGTAGTGACGGCAAGGCAGCAGATATCAAGGTAAAGAGTTTCAAGGCCTGCGAGCGCAGCGGTTGGAACAGAAAGGAGCTCAAATGTGCAAGAAGAATTCTGGAAGCCGGCTGCAGACAGATGATAAGCGGAATGCGCTGGAGCGCAGGAAAGAAGAGGTGTACAATACTGTGGGAACGCAATGAGAAAAGAGAAGAAGAGAGACCGCTTGATTACACTCCCGCCAAAAGCATATACTCGGGAAACAGTTTCATGGACCGCGGAATGCAGGAACAGGAGGCAAACGGAAGCGGGTATATACTTGTGGAGTTCGACAACGAAGGCTGGGTTCGCGACATTGAGTATCTGGGTTGCATAATCTGGTGCATGAAGGAGTATGCGACAGCAAGCCTTGGAAATTTGAGGGTATACCACAACGGCCGTTTCAATAACGGAAGGTACACCAGCAGCGGAACAATAAGCACCGTGCGCGTTTACGATGGGAACGATGTTGAGCATGAAAGAAGAGTCAGAAATATAGTACGCATAATAAAGAGGTACACTAAAAAGAGGGCCAAAGAGTTGCGTGCTACTCCCCTGCCCGCTTTAGGCGGAAAAGTGATGTGCTTTGAGGTGAATGTATGCGGTGTAAACGGGCCCGTGGAGGTGAGTACGCCACGCTTCCCCGGTGGCCCGGTTGCATTGACGGAATATATAAAGGAGAAACTGAACAATGCCGAGGAGATACGGAACTGCAGGCCCGAGGGTACGGTAACGGTGAGTTTCAAGATAGGGAAAGACGGCTCTGTAGGCAGAGCTGAAATTGAGCGCAAAAGCCTTGAGAAGCTTACATTTGCCGGAGAACAGAAAAGAAGCAGCGCAATAAAGGCTGTCAGGAAAGCGGTATACAAATTTGTGGAAGAGATGCCACACTGGATACCCGGAACACGCAACGGCATAAACAACGAGAATATATGTACTCTTGAAATAGAACTCTGACACATGATACTTTTTACCTACATACTAAAATGGGCTTTATGCCTGGCACTGCTCTACATTCCGTTTGCAATAATGCTGCGTAAGGAGACGTTTGCCAAGCTCAACCGCATACTGCAGTTGGGTATAATAGTAATATCGTCACTATTACCATTGGTAGAAATAACATACCCTGTAGAGGTGCTGCTGCCAACCGAAGATTTTACAGCAATTATTAAGAACGGCGATATACCGGCAAATGCAACAGCCTCAACAGCAACAAAGGAGAGCATGACACTGTTTACATGGAGAAATGCCGGTATTATATACATTGCCGGAGTAATATGTTCTCTGCTGCTTGGTATTGTAAACATTGCAAGGTTACTTACGACCATGAGACGCGGAGAATTGTGGCGCGACAGACAGAAAGGTATTGTCATCCACTGCCACGCCGACAATATCGCCCCATTCAGTTGGTTCAACCACATAGTAATATCGGAGAAGGACTATAATGAATGTAGCAGGGAAATTATGCTTCACGAGAAGGGACACATACACAACCTGCACTCATGGGACATGCTGTTTTTGAGCCTTATAAAGAGTGTGCAATGGTTCAACCCTTTCATATATATACTGAGTGCCGACCTAAAGGATATTCATGAGTACGAGGCCGACAGGTATGTTCTTGAACACCACTGTGACACTCGCGCCTATCAGTTACTCATTCTGCGCAAGGCTATTGGCGATACACAATTCACTCTTGCCAACAGTTTCAGCCAGAGCAGTACACGCAAACGCATTACAATGATGGCACGTAGGCGCTCTGGCAAGTGGAGCAGGAGTAAATGCCTTTACATAGTACCCACTGCCATAGTAGCTACATTACTGTTTGCAAAACCCGAGTATATATACAGTACTCCCCCTGTTGAAGTTGGAACCGAAAGTGCTAAGGACACTATGCAACTGGATACAGTGCCTGTGACTGCAGCAGCTTTACCTGCCGTAACAAAGAAGAAAAAGGATAATAGTACCCCTATAAAAAAACAAAAAATAGCAGAGGCAGCAAAAGCAACAGGATTGCCGGCCGACACGACAAGCAACCATCGCAAAGAGACACCGGCACCTGATGTAACTGCTGTAGAGAAAATCGACAGGAGCCATGTAATTGAACCATATTATGAATTCATAAATATAGACGGTTGCTATATTGGAGATGACACCGACATGGCAAACATTGGCAAATGCAGCATAAGGGTACGTTTCACTTGCGATGATAACGGCCGAGCCGAGAATATTACAACCGGCAGTTGCAATATATCCATTAAAGGTGAATGTAGCGAAGATATGGACAGGGTGATTGAACATATAAACAATGTCATAACCGAGGCTGCACGTAGCCACATTGCCTCAAAAGAGTGGTTCCCGGTTGCCGATGACAGTAACACTACAACACTGTTCGAAGCAAGCCTCACTTTCCATCACGGCAACAACAGCATT
>JAFZFM010000021.1 GCA_017555865.1 Bacteroidaceae bacterium | reverse complement strand
GTAGCTGCTGTAATCGAAATTTCCTTTGTTCTTGCCTATGATATTCCTGTCATAATGCCCGTATGTGAATTGGCGACGTGTGTTTTCATCGGAGCGGATTACAATCTCCTTGAATCGCAACATCTTTTCGGGACTGATACCTTTGAGGTACTCTTCATCGGGCGCCGGTATGCTGTAGGGCGAATATTCACCCATGACCACCATGCTGTGTACCCAATAGCACCAGTCGAGGTTGTGTCGCCAGAATGCGCTGCGCAGAATGTCGGCTGCACTCAAAGTGTTGTAGAATGCCGGGTCGTTTATGTGGAAACCATGCTCATTCATGCCGAATGAACTTCCCATCTCAATCTCGCTATACGGGCCGTTGTCGCTCAGCCAGCCTTGTGGCATTACCTGTCTGTCAAGTCTCGACAGATTGTCGCCGCCGTGGGTGCCTCCCTGCGGAAAATTGTGGTACTCCTGGTGTTCCGTGTAGAGCCTGCTCCATGAGTCGGCCCTGTTGGTCTTGTATGTAACATCCTGCGCATATTCCCATTCGTCAAGGAAGTCGAACCTCATCTCGCTGCGCGGAGGACGGTAGTTGTGCTCGCGCTTGCGCTTGGACACTACCTCTACCTGTGAGAGCAGGTATTCGAAGCTGCTTGTCTTCACCATCTCTGCGTTGCCGCTGCTCTTCAGTTCTTCTTCGGTCGCAGGCATGCCCAAATTGCGCTCCCAATAGTGGTATAGACGCATTTCGGGCGAGAAGTAGCGGTCGAGAATGAACGAAAACGTACTGTCTCTATGGTTATATTTGCTTCGTAGCGGTGACAGCATGGCAACTTTCTTTCCAAAGAAATCGCTTGTATGTATGCGGAACTCTCCTGCGCCATCGGTCACAAAACCATATTTGTATATGGTACTGTCGTTTTCCATTATACTGAAGTTCAGGGCTTTGTTTGGCAGATTGTCGACATTCAGTTCCTTTATGCCACCCAAACCCCATAGAGCACGCACCGGTGTTTTCTTTACAAATGCTCCCTTTATCATTATTCCCTTTTCAATTGGCTGTTGCAGTTTGGCTTGTCGTGTGCTAAGTTTCTCCCATTCGTATGCTGTCCAGCCGCGTGTCATCATAAGCAACTCTAGTTCGCGTGTACGGTTACTGTTGGCAATGTCAAAATAACGCGCCGCGTCGGGGATATATCCCTTGATTTCGGAACCAAGCAGCATGTATGTGTAGATGTTGTGCGTATACGATGTCTTTTCGCGGTAGTCGGCGTCGCTTACCGATATCGAGAACGAGCCTCTTTCGTTTATGCACTTTCCGTCTTCGCGCTCTACTGTAAACGATATTCTGCTGTGTGGAAGAACACTATTTGCATTGCCGCCTGTTATCTTAAGTCTGGCACTCTCGTTATCGCCGTCAATAAGGCTGTCGCGCATTACAAAGAACATGCGTTCGGCAAGCGGTATACTGTCACTGGCAAACAGTATGGCGCGGTTTACTCCCTCGGGCAATGTGTTTTTGTCTACCACGAACAACATACTGCCGTCGGCCGATTCAAAGCGCTCGTAGAAACGTACCTTTCCACGGTGTATTACAGCGCACCCAAGCTCTGCATTTTCGCTAATGTTATTCTTTATAGAGATGTTTATGTTGCCTTTTCTGTCGGCAATACTTATTGTAGCTCCCTCTTTTTCTACCTTGGGTAGTTTGAATTTGAAACTCTTTTTCCCTACAGTAACATTTGCCGTGTATTTTACACCATATTCCGGAGTAATGCGGAATGTGCCCATACCCATGAATTCCGGTGTTATTTCCATAATCTTCTTGCCATCGGCAAATAGGGTAATTGTGTGGTTGCTGTTTATACCGTCGGGACCAAACAGTTCAAAGGCAACGTTGCATGCAATGCCATCAACAAGGTGACCTCCTTCGGGGTAGAAGTTGAGGTCGGTTACAGGCAACTCACTTTCTACCCAATCCTTTTTCCTGTCAAGGCCTAATGCCTCGTTGTCGATTTCGCTGTCTACAAGAAAGTGACGACGACGGTCGAGCATGTTCTTGAAATCCCAATTGTTACCGTTTACCTTGTCAAAGATGGGGAACACACGGCTGAAAATAGCCTCTTTTCCACGGTTAAGCATGTAACGTGTGTATGCACGCACCTCGTAGTATCCCGACAGCAGCAGTGGTGTCAGTTCAAATTCTCCATGACATGTTCCGTCATTCTCTATCCTGTACTTCTTGGTCTGTACAACGTATCCCTCGGGTGCAACAAGCTCCACATACAGTACGCGGCTCATGGTTGTCGGCTCATTACTCTCACCGCTCATTACGTATGCCTTGAACCACATTGTCTCGGTAAGGTAATATGCGGTATTGTCAAAGTGCAGGTAAACGCGCTCTTCGGGGAACATACTCTCTTTGACTGCTGTGCGTATGATTATATTGTCCAGAGGGTTTATATCAATGCTGTCGCTTGCAGTTTGCGCAGCCACCGGCTGTATCATCATTACAGCCAATGCAATAACTATATATGCGAATGCTCTTTTCATGTTTGTAATGTATATGTATAAAACCTTCATACCTCGTTTATC
>JAFZFM010000213.1 GCA_017555865.1 Bacteroidaceae bacterium | reverse complement strand
TATCAATACGGGGTTCGGTCCCATGGCACAATGGAAAGTTGACAACCGTTTTCTCAAAGATCTTCAATACAATATCATAAGAAGCCACTCCACAGGAGCAGGCACACCATTACCCGACATTTACGTAAAATCGGCAATGATTGCACGCATTGGTACATTCCTGCAGGCAAAATCGGGTGTACATCCCGAGATTGTAAAGTTGCTTACAGAATTTGTCAACCGTGGAATATATCCGTTCATTCCGGAGCACGGCAGCGTGGGAGCAAGCGGAGATCTGGTGCAGTTGGCACACATAGCCCTAACTCTCATTGGTGAAGGAAAAGTGCATTACAAAGGCGAATGGAGAGAAACCGGAGAAGTTATGGAAGAGAATGGGCTCAAGCCTTTTGAAATAAGGCTTAGAGAAGGATTGTCTGCAACAAACGGAACATCTGTAATGACAGGTATCGGTATCGTAAACCAACACTATGCCGAGCAGTTGCTCGACCTGGCAACACTTGCCTCGGTTTGGATGAACGAAATAGCCGAGTCTTTTGATGACATGATGGCCACCGAACTGAACTCATGCCGTCGTCATAGCGGACAACAGATCATTGCCGAAAGGATGAGGAAACTGGCAAGCGGAAGCAAAAGACTGCAGAAAAGGGAGCATGAACTTTATAATCCCGACAAGAATCAGGAAGATTACTTCGAGCACAAGGTACAGGCCTACTACTCATTGCGCTGTACTCCACAGATTCTTGGCCCTATACAGGAGACTCTTGCAATATCAAGACAAATCCTTACCGAGGAGTTGAATTCGGCATGTGACAACCCCATAGTAGACCCCGATTCGGGCAACGTGTACCATGGTGGAAACTTCCATGGCGACTACATATCGCTTGAACAGGACAAAGTAAAGATTGCTATGGTACGCCTTGCCATGACAGCAGAGCGACAACTGAACTACCTGTTCCACGATAGGATAAACGGCATACTGCCACCATTCCTGAACATGGGAACGCTTGGACTTAACTACGGAATGCAGGCATGCCAGTTCACTGCGACATCCACAACAGCGGAATGCCAAACCCTTGCAATGCCAAACTATGTTCACAGTATACCCAACAACAACGACAACCAGGATATTGTAAGCATGGGTACAAACACAGCCTTGCTGTGTAAAAAAGTCATCGAGAACACATTCCAGGTGACATCGATACTATACATTGCTCTTGCGCAAGCTGTAGATTGCCTTGGAATTGCCGATAAGCTGTCACCAGCAACAAGAGAGCAGTACGACAACATCAGAGCCATCGTTCCAATGTTCATAGAGGACACTCCATTCTATGAAGAGATAGAAGCTGTAGAAAAATATTTGAAAGAAAAACCGTTAAATCTTGAACAACTATGAGATACGCACTTGTTACCGGAGGCTCACGTGGCCTTGGACGTGCCGTGTGCATAAAACTTGCAAAACAAGGAATTCCAGTAATCATAAACTACCAGTCGAACTCACAGGCTGCCGAAGAGGTAAAACAGATTATTGAGGCCGAGGGAGGCATCGCAGAACTGTTGCAGTTCAACGTTGCAGACAAAGAGCAGGTCGACAATGCAATCGAGAATTGGGAGACCACACATCCCGATGATTATATAGCCATACTTGTAAACAATGCCGGTATAAGAGAGGACAACCTGATGATATTCATGCAGGACGAGCAGTGGAGCAATGTTATAGATACATCACTTAACGGCTTCTTCTACGTAACCCGCAGAGCATTGAAAGGCATGCTGTCGAAAAGATTTGGCAGAATCATCAATATGGCCTCCTTGTCGGGAATAAAAGGTTTGCCGGGACAGACAAACTATTCAGCAGCAAAGGCAGCTCTTATAGGAGCAACAAAAGCCCTGTCACAGGAGGTTGCTTCGCGCAAGGTAACAGTGAATGCCATTGCGCCAGGATTCATATCAACCGATATGACAAAAGGGCTTGACGAGGATTCATTGAAAAAGCTTGTTCCTATGGGCCGATTCGGAAAGCCCGAGGAGGTTGCAGCACTTGTAGGTTTCCTTGCTTCTGAGGATTCTTCATACATAACAGGAGAGGTCATCTCCATTAACGGTGGACTTTACACATAAAGAAACAAAGCATAATGGCAAGAAGAGTAGTTATTACAGGCATGGGAATTTGGTCGTGCCTTGGAACAAATATAGACGAAGTTCGCGAGTCGCTTTACAACGGCAAATCGGGTATCGGCATTGACGAACACCGAAAGGAGTATGGTTACCGTTCTCCACTGACCGGTATTGTAGAAAAGCCTCAGTTGAAGAAACTCATAGACCGCCACACAAGAGCAGGACTCCCCGAGGAAGCAGAATATGCATTCATGGCAAGCAAGCAGGCCTTTGAGCAGGCTGGAGTCAACAGCGCATACCTCGACAAGAATGAGGTTGGAGTTATTTTCGGAAACGATTCATCGGCAAAGCCCGTAATTGAAGCTGCCGAGATAATGAAAGAGAAGCACGACTCACAGTTGCTTGGATACGGTTTCATATTCCAGTCAATGAACTCGACAGTTACAATGAACCTGAGTACAATATTCCACCTTAAAGGAATAAATTTCACCGTAAGTGCAGCATGCGCCAGCGGTTCCCACTCGATAGGTCTTGGATACATGTTGATTAAACAGGGTCTGCAGGATATGGTTCTATGTGGTGGAGCACAGGAGACAAACTTCTACTCTATGGCGACGTTTGACGCTCTGTCGGCATTCTCGGTACGCACAGATGACCCGACAAAGGCTTCGCGTCCTTTTGACAGAGACCGTGACGGACTCATCCCAAGCGGCGGTGCAGCAGCACTTATACTTGAGGATTACGACCATGCTGTTGCACGTGGCGCAAACATAATAGCCGAAGTGGCCGGTTACGGTTTCTCTTCTAACGGCAGCGGTATATCACAGCCAAGCGACAAAGGTTGCATGATAGCCATGAGCCGCGCCATGAATGACGCAGGTGTAACAGCCGATGAGATTGATTACATTAACGCCCATGCAACATCAACAAAGCAGGGCGACATGTACGAAGCCATGGCGCTCGGTGAACTCTTCGGTGGCAAGAAAGCACATATCAGTTCCACGAAGTCCATGACAGGACATGAGTGCTGGATGGCCGGTGCAAGTGAAGCTGTATATTCAATAATCATGATGCAGAACAACTTTGTCGCACCGAACATAAACTTCGAGAACCCCGATGAATTCTCAGCAGGACTCAACATTGCCGGCGAGAGAGTAGACAAGGAACTTGATATAATCCTGTCCAACTCTTTCGGTTTTGGCGGAACAAACAGCGCACTGGTAATAAAGAAATTTAAAGAACAGTAACCATGAAACTATCTCCAGCATTAGAGAAAGTATATACAAAAGAGCAGTATTCGGCCCGCGATGCACAGAGATTTGCCGAATTCATAGCATTCGGCCCAATTGTTTTCCAGGCATCGAGGCTCATGATAAAGTTCGGAATATTCCAGTTGCTCAGGGACAGCGACAATGGTATGACACGAAAGGAAATTTCGGCAGCAACCGGTCTGTCCGACTACGCGGTAAAGGTTCTTACAGACGCTTCACTGACAATAGGCAGCATACTTGTAGACACGGCAAGCGACAGATTCACACTATCAAAAGTCGGTTGGTTCCTGCTCAACGACCCACGTACAAGAGTCAACATCGATTTTAACCACGATGTGAACTACGAAGGTTGGTTCCACCTCGAAGAGGCACTGCTTGAAGGGAAACCTGCCGGTCTCAGACACTTTGGCAACTGGCCTACCGTTTATGAAGGATTGTCGAGCCTGCCGGAACAGGTCCAGAAGAGTTGGTTCGGATTCGACCACTTCTATTCCGACGGTTCATTTGACCAGGCTCTTGAAATCGTATTCGACGGCAAAACACGCAATCTGATAGATGTAGGTGGCAACACCGGCCGTTGGGCAATGCGATGCGTACAGTACAACAAGGAGGTCAACGTAACAATAATGGACCTTCCCCAGCAACTTGAAATGATGAGAGAACAGACCAGGGGAAAGGAGGGTGCTGACAGAATACACGGATACGGTCTGAACTTGCTCGACCCGTCGGCTTCATTCCCAACAGACAAGGAATACGACGCAATATGGATGAGCCAGTTCCTCGACTGTTTCAGCCTCGACGAAATTGTAGGTATTGTAAGCCGCGCAGCGAAAATAATGACCCCGGACACAAGGCTATATATTATGGAAACCTTATGGGACAGACAAAAATATGACACAGCAGCATTCTGTCTGACCCAGACAAGCCTCTATTTTACAGCTATAGCAAACGGCAACAGCAAGATGTACAATACCGAGGATCTTGAGAATGCCGTAAACAGAGCCGGTCTTGTGGTTGAGACAATACACGACCACTTGGGACAGGGACACAGCATAATGGTGTGCCGAAAGAGATAAATTACTATAGAAACATATAACACAAACGACAATGGACAGAAAACTTATTGAAGAGAAAGTAAAAGCATTCCTTATCGATGAACTTGAGATTGACGAGGAGAAGATCTATGACGAGGCGAACCTTAAGGATGATATGGGTATCGACAGCCTTGATTTTGTTGACATTGTAGTTATTGTAGAGAGAAACTTCGGCTTCAAGATCAAGCCCGAGGAGATGGTTGGAGTAAACACACTCAACGACTTCTACAACTACATCGAGAGCAAGGTTGCCGACAAATAAAATCCTTTGATGGAAAACACAGGAAAGAGAGAGTGGTCGGGGAAGACCGACGGCCAGACATGGATGTTGAAAAGCCTTATATTCATGTTCAAATGGATGAATATAAGAATACTCTACGGAGTTATGGCTTGTGTAATACCTTTCTACATGATATTCAGCAGAAAGGCATACAAGGCTGCATACTCATACTTTCGTGAACGTCATGGCTGCACACCGCTGAAATCTTTCATAAACGTATATCTAGGGCAGTTCACATTCGGACAGGTAATACTTGACCGTTTTGCCTTTTATGCCGGAAAGAGATTTGACATAAAGATATACGGCAACGAGCAGTATCTTGAATTGATAGAGCAGGAAAAGGGATTTATCATGACAAGTTCCCATGTAGGAAGCTATGAACTTGCGGGCTATCACCTAAAAGCTACGTCCAAATCCATAAATGCAATTGCATTCAATGGTGAGACTGAAACAGTAAAGAAAAACAGGGAGAAGATGTTTGACCATCACAACATAAAAATAATCCCTGTCATGGAGGACATGTCGCACCTGTTCGCAATAAACAGCGCATTGAGCGAGGGCAATATCGTAAGCATACCCGGCGACAGGCTGTTCGGCTCTAACAAATACACGAAATGCATGTTCCTTGGCAAGGAGGCAAAGTTTCCTTTAGGACCTTTTGCTACAGCTGTTCAGCGCGAAGTACCAATGCTTGCAATCTTTGTAATGAAGGAGAGCATCAAGCGATACTCCATCATTGTAAAGAGAATAGACATTCCTGCTTGTGAGAACAGAAGGGAATGCATGGCAGCCATGACAAGAGAATTTGCAGCACTGCTTGAGGGTATAGTAAACAGATACCCTCTGCAATGGTTCAACTATTACAATTTTTGGGAATGACAACATCATTTGAGAACATCGACATACACACACTTCTGCCACAACAGAAACCATTTGTTATGGTAGACAGGCTTGTCCATTACGACAAGACAAGAACCGTAACGGAACTCGATGTAAGAGCCGACAACATTTTTGTCGACAACGGAGCATTTTCACCATCAGGTATAACCGAGAATATTGCACAGACCTGTGCTGCCAGAATGGGTTACATAAACCAGTATATCTATAAAGAGAATGTAAAGTTGGGATTCATAGGTTCCATCAAAGACCTCAAGATATACAGCACACCCAAGGTTGGAGAGACTATAACCACATCTATTGAGATACTTGAAGAGGTATTTCAACTGACGTTGGTAAAGGCCAAGGTTATGGCAGGGGAAACAACCATTGCCGAAGCAGAAATGAAGATTGCTATAAGCGATATCGATTCAAAGGCGTAAGAAGAATGAAAGAGACAAAAGGGGAGAGACGATTATTTGCTTCAAAAGAGTTTACACCGCGTTTCAGCGAGGTTGACTCCATGAGTATTGTATGGCATGGTTCGTACCCATTATATTTTGAGGATGCACGCGAAGAGTTCGGAAAGAAGTATGGAATAGGCTACCTTGACATTTTTGGAAACGGATACTACGCTCCACTCGTTGACATAGCATTCCAATATAAGAAGCCAATCATATACGGCATGCAATGCAGGGTCGACATATATTACAGGCCCACAGCTGCAGCAAAGATAATCTTTGAGTACGAGATAAGGGACATCAAGGACAACTCACTCTGCACCACAGGACATTCGGTCCAGGTATTCATGGACAAGAACTACCAACTGATGTGGATGAACCCCGAATTCTACGAGAACTGGAAAAAGGAATGGAAAGTAACGGAATAATAAAGATTGCCGACAACATAATCTCACCCATGGGATTCAACAGTGGGGAGAATATGGATAATGTTCTGTTGGGACGCAGTGCGCTCCGGCAGCATAGGCTATGGAACAATCCCGAACCATTCATCGCTTCGCTTTTTGAAAGCGAAGAATTGCAGGAACTGTGCAACAGGGAACTGTCGCCGGCAACAGCAATGACAAGATTTGAAAGACTCGCAACCATCTCGGCCAAAAAAGCCATTGAAGAGAGCGGTATTGACCCCTCTTCACCAAGAGTTATATTCATAATATCCACTACAAAAGGAAATGTAGAACTACTTGGTGAGACACAACTGGAAATACCACAAGAGAGGATAACGCCTGCCATTTCGGCAAAAGTCATTGCCGGCTATTTCGGTAACCCCAATACTCCTGTTGTCGTTTCCAACGCGTGTACATCGGGGGCATGCGCCCAATTGCTTGCCGCACGACTTCTCAATAACGGATATTACGACTACGCAGTCGTTACCGGAGCCGAGGTACAGTCCAAGTTCATAATTTCGGGCTTTCAATCCTTCAAGGCACTTTCACCCGAAGAATGCCGTCCATTCGACAAGGAACGCCAGGGATTAAATGCAGGTGAAGGAGCTGGCACTATAATATACCGTAAGGCATTTCCCCAGGAAGGCACAACCGGCGCATGGACTCTCATTTCCGGTGCCATAAATAACGACGCCAACCATATCTCGGGCCCTTCAAGAACCGGAGAGGGAAGTTACAAGGCTCTAATGGAGACCATTAAGGGCTTTGACACAAACAAGATTGCCTTTATTAACGCACACGGCACGGCAACACTCTATAACGATGAGATGGAGTCTATTGCAATTACCCGCGCAGGGCTGAGCCACATTCCGGTAAATGGTCTCAAAGGATACTACGGGCACACAATGGGTGCAGCAGGCATAATAGAGACAATAATATCGCAAAGAGCCATTGAAAAAGGTATTATACCTGCAACACGCGGTTTCAATGAACCCGGAGTAAGTGGAGAGATTATTGTAAGCGACACAAGCATGTCAACAGACAAGAAAGCGTTCCTGAAACTCTTGTCGGGTTTCGGAGGCTGCAACGTTGCATTGCTGTTCAAAAAACAGGAGGAGAGGGTATGACTAAAATAGAAAAATGGATAGTACTCACCCCCGGTAGCCTTGAGACCGAAAATGTCACATATAAGGCCGATGTTGCAGGAAAGGAATTCCTGACACAGCTATACAGGCAACACATAAAGGACTACCCGAAGTTCTTCAAGATGGACACCCTATGCCGCCTTGGATTTGTTGCCGGCGAACTGCTCATAGGAAACAAAGAGATATCGGGCGACGGATACAGCATAATTCTGTTCAACAGAAGCGGCTCTGTTGCCAACGATATGGCATACCAGAAAACCATAGAAGAGGAGAGCTATTTCCCAAGCCCGGCTGTATTTGTATATACATTGCCCAATATAATAACAGGCGAAATAGCCATACGACGAAAGATAAACGCCGAGACATCATTCTACCTTTTGCCCGAACCGGATGGCGTAATGATGGAACAGATTGTCAGAAGCAGCATTACCCCCAACACCAAAGGAGTAATATGCGGTTGGACCGAATGTTACGGCGACAACGACTTCAAGGCAGTGTTGTTTCTCTTGGGTGAAGATTCACCTACCGAGTTCACAGCCGAAAATATAACAAGAATTATAAACAGATAAAAAATAGACACGACATGGAAGAATTGATTTTGAACCTGAAGAAAGAGATTATTGAAGTACTCAACCTCGAAGATATACAGCCCGAGGATATACAGAACGATGTACCCCTTTTTGGCGAGGGATTAGGCCTGG
The DNA here is from genome assembly GCA_017555865.1 of Bacteroidaceae bacterium. GTDB lineage: Bacteria > Bacteroidota > Bacteroidia > Bacteroidales > Bacteroidaceae > HGM04593. Next base: position 7,333 of record JAFZFM010000213.1, on the reverse strand, counting down.
ACTCTATTGACGCACTTGAGCTTATTGTTCTCATGGAGAAGAACTACGGTATCAAGTTGAAGGATCCTGCACAGGGCAAGGAGATCTTCAAGTCAATCAACGTTATGGCAGAATATATCAAGAACAACCGTACAAAATAAATGACTACAGACAAACCGATTTATATTACCGGCGCAGGCATTGTCAGTTCAATAGGAATTGACAAGAAAAGCGTTCTATCGTCACTGCTTGATGAAAGAAGCGGCATATCCGCTATTGAACATCTGAAGACAGGACATAAGGAGTTCCCGTCAGGTGAGGTGAAGCTATCGGACAACGAGATGGCCGGAATGCTTGGAATAGTACCCGGCACTCCAACCACAAGGACTTCACTCATGGGAATGCTCGCACTCAAGGAGGCGCTTGATGAGGCCTGTATTCCGGCCGAAGAGTTGTCGGGCGTTGGTTTTATTTCGGGTACGACAGTGGGAGGAATGGATATGAGCGAACAGTTCTATCTTGATTTCCTCTCCAATAATACAAGGAACGAATACATCAAGACACACGACTGTGGAGCCTGTACCGAAATGATTGCCGACCACTTTGGAACATTCGGTTTTGTAAGTACTCCGTCCACAGCATGCTCCTCTGCTGCCAACTCTGTGATTATGGGAGCGAACATGATAAAGAACGGGCATGCCGACATTGTCATTGTAGGGGGCAGTGAATGTATTACCAAGTTCCACCTCAACGGTTTCAACTCGCTGATGATTCTTGACAGGAATAACTGCCGTCCGTTCGACGCTACACGTGCAGGCCTTAACCTAGGCGAGGGAGCAGCCTACATTGTCCTTGAAAGCCCTGAATCGGTCAAGAAGAGAGGAGTACATATAAAGGCCGTGCTCAAAGGGTACGGCAATGCATGCGACGCCTTTCACCAGACAGCCTCATCACCCGACGGCGAAGGCGCATACCGCGCAATGAAAGAGGCTGTAGAGATGAGCGGTATCAACGTCGGCGACATTGACTATATCAATGCACACGGTACCGGTACACAGAACAACGACAAGAGCGAGAGCCAGGCAATGAGACGCTTGTTTGCCGACAACATGCCCCCGATCTCATCAACAAAATCGTTCACCGGACACACTACAAGCGCCTCGGGCTCGATAGAACTTGTAATATGCATGCTTGCTCTGGAGCACCAGTTCCTGCCCAAGAACCTCAATTGGCAGAATGAAGAGGAAGGAGTCATTGTTCCCGTACGCGATAGCCATACACAAAAGCCGATAGAGAATGTATTGTGCAACTCATTCGGTTTCGGAGGCAACGACACATCATTGGTAATTTCTAAAGCAGAAGAGGAATGAAAAAGTCCATATATATAAAAGGAGCAGAGCAGGTATCCATTCAGAAACCATTGTGCGAAGAGTGGATGACAGCCCCCATAATATACAACGACAAGTACAACCGTTCCCTGGACCCCGATTTCAAGCAGTTCCTCTCACCAATTGAGGCACGTCGCATGGGCAAGATTCTGAAACGCGCTCTTGCAACGTCCATAAGAGTAATCGACAAGTGCGGCAAAACGGAGCCCGACGCCATAATAACAGGTACCGGACTGGGATGTATCGAGAATACAGAATTTTTTCTCGACGCATTGTGCCGCGAAGGCGAGGAGTTCCTCAAGCCAACCCATTTCATGCAGTCAACCCACAACACAATAAGTTCACTGCTTGCAATACAGACCAAATCCCATGGATACAACGTCACATACGCGCACAAGCACGTATCGTTCGATTCTGCACTTTACGATGCCTATCTGCAATTCATGCTCAACAAGGTGAACAATGTACTTGTAGGTGGACACGACGAGATGACCCCATCATACTTCTCATTGCTCGAGAAATCAGGTTATCTGGGATGTGAGGGCATGTGTACATCCGGTGAGACAGCCGTTTCAGTAATGCTCTCAAACGACAGGGAAAACGCATTGTGCGAACTCCTTTCTATGAGAATACTATACTGCCCCGACAAGGAGAAGATATGCTCGACATTTGAAAGGATGTTGGCCGAAAGCAATATAAGCAGCGAGGAGATAACAGCCATTGTAACAGGTATCAACGGCTGTAAGGAGAACGATTCTGTATACGATGGTATTATCGGTTGTATAGAGTCGAATGCTCCGGTCCTTAAGTACAAACACCTCTTTGGAGAGAGCTACACAGCCTCGGGTCTCGGACTCTATGCCGCAGCACATTGCATGCACAACAGAGAATACCCGGCCCACATGGTCATTGGAGAGAACAACGGTGCAGTCAATGCCGGTGGCGTTACATTGCTCCTTAACCATTCCGACGGCAAGACAATAACCCTTACAATGATAAGGAGCATTGAAAACAGTTAAAGAGAAAAGCATGAGACTCATAAACGACTTTTTCAACATAGAGAAATGTGAAGGCAACACTACAGAAATCACATGCGATATTCTGCTGAATGCCAACCACTTCATATACCAGGCACACTTCCCCGAGAACCCCATAACACCCGGAGTGTGTATTGTGCAGATAGCACAGGAGATTATGGAAAACCACACCGGAAAAACCCTGATGCTTTCCGTACTCAACAACATAAAGTTCATGCAGGTATTGCAGCCTACCGTAACCCCTGGTGTGCAATACAGAATATGCAGTTCCACTACCGATAGTGGAGACATAAAGATAAAAGTATCCGTAAGCAACGGAAATACCATATACTCAAAGTTTACAGCAACCTACACTCCTGTATGATAAAAGAGAACCTGCCCGACATGACAACATTCCCGAAATCACTTATTGAGAATGTGTGCGTCATAATCCCGACATACAACAATGCCGGGACTGTGGTTTCTGTTGCCGAGAAGGCTCTTGAATATCTGCCAACAGTGATTGTTGTAAACGACGGTTCTACCGATGGTACAGAGAAACTGCTTGCCGACATGGGCAACAGGATTACAGTTGCAGGCTACACCCGTAACCGTGGAAAAGGACACGCACTCACTGTCGGATTCAAGAAAGCCAAGGAACTAGGCTTCAAATATGCAATAACCATCGACGCCGACGGACAGCACAAGCCCGAGGATATTCCCCTTCTGCTGAAGGCCGAGGTGGATAACCCCGGAGCCATTATAATAGGAAGCCGCGACCTCGAAGGAAAGGATATGTCAAAGGGCAGCATTTTCGCAAACAAGTTTTCAAACTTCTGGTTCACCGTACAGACCGGACTGAACCTCCCCGACACACAGACAGGCTACCGCCTCTACCCATTGGAAAAACTCCACTGGACAGGACTCATTACCAGCCGTTACGAGTCGGAACTTGAATTTCTTGTATTTGCCCAATGGAACAATACCTGTATAGTTTCTGTACCCATAAACGTATACTATCCACCACAGGAGGAGCGCGTATCACACTTTAGACCGGCATACGACTTTACCCGAATTACAATACTGAACACATGCCTATGCTTCGGTGCAATGCTGTATGCATACCCGCGCAAATTGTTGAGGCTACTGAAAACATTCATATACACACTTTATGCATTGATAGTGTTCCTTATTGGAACACCACTCATGACACTATTCTCGCACATATACTTTATAATGTTCCGCAAGAGCGCGAAGAGCAAACTGCGCTACCACAAGATATTGGGAGGCATTTCAAAGGCAATGCTCAAGATATTTCCCGGGGTAAGGACAAGAAAGAAGAACCCGCATGGCGAGAACTTTGACAAGCCGGCAGTAATCATCTGCAACCACCAGTCGCAGCTTGACCTGCTGTGCGCAATGACACTCACTCCCAAGATGGTAATTCTTACAAAGGATTGGGTATGGAACAATCCCCTTTTCGGCAGAATTGCAAGATATGCCGACTACTACCCCGTTTCAAACGGCATTGACAACTGCATGCAGCACCTTAAGAAGGTTGCTGCCGAAGGGTACTCGATATTGGTATTCCCCGAGGGAACACGTTCGGCCGACTGCAATATCCAGCGCTTTCACAAAGGAGCCTTCCACATTGCCGAGGAACTGGGACTCGATATTGTACCTGTATTCATCCACGGTGCCGGACATGTTCTGCAAAAGAACAGATACCACCTTAGGACAGGAAGGATAACAGTGGAGATAGACAAGCGTGTAACAGCGGACAACGACACATTCGGTAGCAGTGTAAAGGAACGCAGAAGGAGTTTCGAACAATACTACAGACAAAAGTACAACGAGATAAAGATTAGCGAGAGTCATGAATAAGAGTTGTATTATCATAGGCAGCGGACTTGGCGGACTGTCATGTGGCGTCATACTGGCAAAGAACGGCTACAAGGTTACCGTTCTTGAACAGGGCACACAGATAGGCGGTTGCCTGCAATGTTTCGCGCGCCGCGGTGTCCGTTTCGAAACCGGCATGCACTTCATTGGCAGTGCCGACAAGGGACAGACCCTCAACAAACTGATGAACTATCTTGGACTTACACAGGACAAGATAACTCTCAACCGTCTTGACACAACCTGCTACGACACAGTTTCGCTATGTGGTGAAAGATTCAAGTTCGCCAACGGACGCGACGCATTCATAGAGCAGATGTCATCGTACTTTCCAAAGGAAACCGATAACCTGAACCACTATTTCGACCTTGTCGAAAAGATATCACAAGCCTCATCACTCCACTCACTGCGTTATGCCGACAGCGACATTGCAGTGAACGCAGAGTACATGACACGTAGCATGAACGAAGTTCTCGAATCTATTATTGGAGACGAAATGCTCCGCTCGGTACTTGCCGGCACGCTACCGCTTTATGCAGCCGAAAAGGACAAGACCCCATTTGCTACCCACGCCTACATTATGGACTTCTACAACCAGAGCGCATTCCGCATTGTGGGAGGAAGCGACACCCTTGCAACATCAATGAAAGAGACCATTGAAGCGCTTGGAGGTGAAGTGATGACAAGAAAGAAGGTTACAAGAATAATTTGCGACGAGACACACGCAACAGGGGTGGAGACAGCCGATGGAACATACTATGCAGCCGACTATGTGATTTCCACCATTCACCCGGCACGCACAATGGAACTGCTCGACACCAAGCTGATTCGTCCTGCTTTCCGCAACAGAATAACATCTATGCGCAATACCACAGCAGGTTTCAGCGTATACCTTCACTTTAAGAAGAACACTGTTCCATTCCTCAATTACAACTACTACAGCTACTCGGGCAACAGCCCCTGGAACTGCGAGACATACAACAATGACAACTGGCCCAAAGGCTACCTATACATGCACTTCTGTCATGAGAAGAGCCCACGCTTTGCCGAAAGCGGAGTGTTGCTCTCATATATGTCCATGGACGATGTGGCTGAGTGGAGCGACACATTCATTGAACATCGTGGCGACAGTTATCGCCGGTTCAAGGAACAGAAGGCACAGAAACTGATTGACCGCCTTGACAAGGAGTTCCCCGGAATAAAGAACTGCATAGAACACTACTACACATCAACACCACTCACCTATCGCGACTATACAGGTACCGAAGGTGGCTCAATGTATGGTATAGCAAAGGACATAACACTTGGAATATCAAACCGTGTCCCCCACAAGACACGAGTACCCAATCTCTACCTGTCGGGGCAGAACATCAATTCCCATGGCATATTGGGAGTCTTTGTTGGTGCCATAGTAACATGCTCGGAGTTCATCACAGCCGAGGAACTTTACAAACAGATAACAGCAGCCAACCTATGAAAGAGAAAGTGATTATAATAGGAGGTGGATATGGCGGACTCGTTACCGCAGCCCTGCTGGCAAAGGAGGGACACCATGTCACTGTGTTCGAGAAGAACGCCATAGTAGGCGGTGGTCTGCAATGTTTCCAAAGAAAAGGGAACAGTTTTGAGACCGGCATGCACATTCTTGGCGGCCTTAGAAAAGGGGGCAGCCTAAACAAGATATTCACACACCTTGGAATACTTGACAAGATTGAGATAAAGGATGTCGACAAGGATTGCATGGACGAACTGCACTACATGAATGAGGGCAGGAGCTTCCGTATTGCCGAAGGACGCAAGACCTTTGTAGAGAGCCTTGCCAAGGAGTTCCCTCACCAGAGAGAGAACCTTGAGAACTATGTCAATGCAATGTACACTCTCTCCAATGAGATTGACCTGTATTATCTACGTCCCAATACCAAGGACCTGTTCACAAGCAACGGTGAGTTGCTTATTGCAGCCGATAAGTTCATAGCCCAATACATAGATGACCCCAACCTGCGCAACATACTTGCATACATGAACCCGCTATACTGCGGTGTTGCAGGGCACACACCGGCCTATGTACACATACTCCTGAATGTACTCTACATAAACGGCCCATGCCGCATGGTTGGAGGCAGCCAGCAGATTGCCGACGCCCTTGTAGAGGTTATAGAGGAGAACGGAGGAACTGTATATAGTAACACCCCTGTTACCCATATATGTGTGGAGAACAGGGAGATACAGTACATAACAGCCAAGAATGGCAAGCAGTACACAGCCGACCGTTACATATCGGCCATACACCCATGCCACCTCTTCACACTTGTGAGCGAAGGAGCTTTTCCACGCGCATATATGTCGAGACTCGACAGCATTCCCAACAGCTATTCGGCATTCACAGTGTACATTACATTGAAGGAAAACAGCATTGAATACATAAACCACACATGCTATTGCCAGGAGAGCTACAGCGACACATGGCAATACAACAACAGCGACACAACCGACTGGCCACGCGGTTTCATGTACATGACACCCCCATACAAGGAGCAGGGCAAGTATGCAAGGACACTCCTTATAACAGCCCCCATGCAGTACAGCGCAGTTGAGAAGTGGAGCGACAGCTGTGTTGGACACAGAGGGGAAGAGTACGAAAAGTGGAAAGCCACATGTGCCGGGAAACTTATATCAAGAGCCGAAAGGATACTCCCGGGACTCAAAGACTGCATTAAGGAGATATACACCTCAAGTCCTTTGACAATAAGGGATTACTACAACACCAAGCAAGGAGCCATGTACGGTTTCCTCAAGGACTGCGAACAGCCGTTGCTCTCCCAAGTACCCATATATACAAAGATAAAGAACCTGTTGCTTACAGGACAGAACATATACCTGCATGGCATTTGCGGTGTACCACTCACCGCCATAAACACAGCCGAAGCCATTGTAGGCGAGAACATAATTATTGGAAAAATAAACGAAAACTACAAAACTATAGAGTCATGAAAACAATTAACATGAAATTGATCTACCCCAACTGGCAGAAATTAAGAGGACAGCCAACAT
>JAFZFM010000212.1 GCA_017555865.1 Bacteroidaceae bacterium | reverse complement strand
CAAAGGTTAACCTTCCAACCCATTGACCAACCTGTAGCAGCATCACCACGGAGTTTCAATGAGTTTACAGCTGGTGTAAAGTACTCGCTCTCGGGAGTAATCTGATCCAGTGGGAACAAAGCCATCATGTGCGACATGTGACGGTGGCCTTTATCGTTTGTGATATCGTATGGAGAATACTTCCACTCACGGAGAAGCAAATCACCCTTTGTTACATTATTATATGTTACACCCCAGCTACCTGTATACTTCTCGGTGTGCAGACCTTTATCTGTCTTCTCAAGATAGAGATCGAGCTTTGCAATCTGCTCTGCTGTCAAGCCAAGTTCATCGGCACCAAGGATAGAGATAGCCTCCTTAAGGTTCTGGAAGAGGTAGCTGATCATCTGCTGAGCGTGAGCTGTACCGTCCTCTTTCTCGTTGTCGTGCTGCTCGGCACTGAACTCATCGGGAGCTACGAATGTGCCGTCAGGATCGAATGTATATGCGGGTGAATAGTTACGAACTCTCTCCTGCTCGTCTTTAGAGCTATCGAAACCACGATCCTCGATGAGACGGTGGAACCAGAACTCTGCACAATCCCACATTACAGGGAATGCCTTCTTCAAGAACTCCTTATCCTGTGTATAACGCCAGTGTGTCCACAAGTGGCTTGTATACCATACATTGGCTACAAGGTAGTTGCTACCCCATGTACTCATACTGTTGTAGAGTGAAGACTCTGTAAGTACGCTCCAACCCTTACCTTCGTTGTACTGCTGACCAACCTTTTTCCAACCCTCGCTCTTTGCACCACGGATGATGAAGTTAACGAATGGCTTGTGGAGGTCGCTGAGGTTTGTGATCTCTGTGGGCCAGTAGTTCATCTGGATGTTGATGTTTGTGTGGATGTCTGAGTTCCATGGAGAATCTGTACCACGGTCGTTCCAGATTCCCTGAAGGTTATTTGGAGCTGCAATAGGCTTGCGGTTTGAACTGATTGCCAAATAACGTCCGAAATGGAAGTACAACTGCTCAAGGAACAGGTGATCGTTTGCTGTGCTGTTTGCACCGCTGTTGTTAGGATAGTAGCCGTCGATCAATGTCTTTGTATCAACTGTTGGAGTTGTAAGACCAAGGTCGAATGTCATGCGCTTTGTAACAGCTACGAAATCGGCGATATGCGCAGCCTCAACAGCCTCATAGCCCTTTGCAGCAGCAGCTTCGATACAATCCTTCACACGTGCATTTACATCTTGCTGGCTCTCGCTTGTGAAATAGTTGTTGAGAACATCCATATCACCGTTGAAGTTTGTAGCACCCTTGAGATAGAATGTAATCTCTGTTGCATCCATTACTGTGATACCCTTTGAAGAAGATGTCACTGTTGCACCATCGTCGGCAACAACATGCAAGCGGAGAGCATATTTTACAGTCATTGCGCCGGTGAATACAGCCATACCATTCTCGTATGTAACGCTGCTTGCGCCAATACCTGTACCCGGCTCAATCTTGAATGTAAGGTTCATCTTGTCTGTACCCTCGGCCTTGTACTGCGCTGCAATCACCTGGTCGGGAGCTGAACTCAAATATTTGCGGCTGAAAGCAGAACCGTTACCGTTCTTGAACTGTACACCTGCAATACCCTCTTCAATATCGAGGTAGCGTACATAATCGGTAACACCGTCCTGAATAGACTTGTCATTGTTTGTTACAATTACAGAACCGAAGTTCATGAATGTACGGTTACCACCGCCGGCACCTACTACATTGGCACCACCGCTCCACAATGTCTTCTCATTGAACTGGATTTCCTCATGGAATACACCACCGAATATCATACATCCAAGTTCACCGTTACCTAGTGGAAGAGCATACTCCATCCATGGGTAGCTTACACCAGCAGCCTCGGCCGATGTCTTGTACCAAAGAGTATTTGGATTCTTTGGAACGAAAGACTGTACACCGCTGATCTTTGTAATCTCATGGATGTACTCATCGGGGAATTCCTCAACATCTACCTCGGTAAGATAGAAATTACTACCCTGGTCACCACCGCCTGCCGCTGCAGAACTGTTCCACAATGCGAGGTAATTGCCACGCTTGTTCCAATAGTTGTTGCCACTACCGTTGAGCTTTATATTTGAGAATGTACCGTCGAACTTGATTGAACCGGTAAACTCTATAGTGTGAGTTGTTGAAGCAGGATCAACCATAGAGGCACGCGCATCAGCCTCGCTACCGGTCATACCAAGAACCTTTGACAAACCTGTAGAGTAATTATACACTTTATATACATTAGAACCCTGATTTACGAAAGCCCAGATACCCTTGTTGTCATTTGGAACTGCAGTATTTGTCAACAGGAACGCATCGCCACTCATATAAGAGGAGTTAAGGCTTACATAGCCTCCATGTCCACCACGCAATGTGTAGAACTTGGTAGTTGCGTCGAAGTAGCTTACATACACATTGAGACCGTCTACATTTACAACAGCCATCTTGCCTTCAACTGCAACAGCCTCGAAGTTTGCCTTCTTGAGCGACAGTTTTGTTGCGATAGTAGCACCATTCTTGTACTCCGCGCCATCGTAGATAACACCTGCCGCGTCACCCTCTACACCAAGTACATGTATTGAATAAATCCTGTCCTCGGGAACAGCAACCTCAATAGAATAGCAGTTACCGGCGTCAGTTGAAGTCCAACCGTCCACCAATATACCTTCTGCAGTTGCACCCTGATTCTGAGAGTTCATACCCTGGTTACCCAACAGTAACTTCCATGGATAATTGGCATTATTCACTTTCTCAATTTTCAATACGGTGCTCGCGTTATCAACATATTCACCAGAAGCACCAACATACTTGCCGGCACCAACGCTGAAAAGATAGTAGTTTGCACCCTGTTTCTCAATCCTGAACTGCTGGTTAGGATCGGTCAGGCTTGCTGTAAAGCTACCTACACTTCTACCTGAACTACCGGCAATTTTACCGGGTACGTTACTGCTGTAAAGCAATGACGCACGCTCGCTACGAATCACGTAAACATCATCGTTGTTCAACTGAGACAAATCAGTTACTTTCTGTGCCTGAACAGCAAACATCACGCACAGAAAAGAGAACAACATCAAAAGACTCTTTTTCATTGATTTAGTTTTATAGTTAGTATTAGATTATTCGCACCAAACAGACAAGAGCGTCACTTGCCTATTCTTAACAAAAGTAAGGCAATTTATTGATTATTACAAATAAAACTTAATTTTTAACTAATAAGGCTCCAATCCAAGCCATTCTTGGCACAAAAAGGAGATTATGCCATCAATGCGCACACCATATCTCCAATGAGTGGTATATCGCTCTCTTTCATGCGCGAGCGTATGGTAACTACAGGCTCTACAACCTCAATATCCTTCATTTCATCGAGCATGGCATGCATTACACGACCGGCTGTAGGTGCCCATGAACCATTCTCAACAACGGCCACCTTGCGTTTGCGGTAACCTTTCAGTTTCAGATGGTGCAGAAAGTCGTACATTGGTGGAAATACATCGCCGTCGTATGAAGCTGCACAGACCACCATGTGGCTATAACGGAATGCATCTTCAACAGCCTCGGCCATGTCACAACGCGAAAGATCGGCAACAACGACTTTTGGAGCACCCTCTCCTCGCAGCATTTCGGCTATTTTCATAGCAGCAGCTGCTGTTCCGCCATGTATTGAGGCATATGCTACAAGCACACCCGGGGTCTCAGGCTCATATCGGCTCCATATATCATAAAGTCCTATATAATGCCCAAGATTTTCTGTAAGTACAGGACCATGCAACGGGCAGATTGTCTTTATATCAAGAGTGGCAGCCTTCTTCAGCAATGTCTGCACTTGCGCACCATACTTGCCACATATATTTATATAATAGCGACGGGCCTCACAATCCCATGCACCATTGTTACATAAGGCACCGAACTTACCAAAAGCATCGGCCGAGAACAGCACCTTCTCGTTCTGCTCATAGCTCACCATCACCTCGGGCCAGTGCACCATTGGAGCCACAAAGAACTGCAGGACATGCTTTCCAAGCGAGAGTGTATCACCCTCCTTTACAGCTATGGTACGCCCCTCGAAATCAACATTTTCAAAGAACTGTGGCATCATCTGCACAGCCTTTGCCGTAGCAATTACCTTTATCAGCGGATACTTATCAAGCACCTCATGTATAAGAGCTGCATGGTCGGGTTCAAGGTGCTGCACTACAAGATAATCGGGAGTGCGTCCGGCAAGTGCACCTTCGAGGTTTGCCCACCACTCCTTACCCTTACGGGCATCAACGGTATCCATTATCGCAATTTTCTCATCAATAATAAGATACGAATTATACGCCATACCGTCGGGCACTACATACTGGCTCTCAAAAAGATCTATATCAAGGTCATCTACACCTATGTACTTGATTTCTGATGTCACATCCATAATTTTTCCTATTTGGTTAATATCACAAAAATACAAAAAACGAGGCATGCAGAATAAAAAAAATGGCAAAATAACTTTAAAGAAAGCTATTTTGCCAATCAAGAAGTGTCGCGCAAATTACATTCGGTTCAAGCCCTCACGGAATGAGTTAACTATATTTTCGCTATCGGTTGAAATCTTCTTTATATCCACGGTCTTAAGCAGATTCTTCAATTGCTCAACACGCGCTGTATTGCCGGCAGCTTCGGCCTCGGCAAGCAGAATCTTATATTTCTCGAACTGCTGTATACCCTGTACAAGATGCTCCCAACGTACAGAACTTACACTGAAAGGATATACCACGTATGTATCACCGGCAGGCCATGCTGTATAGCGGGAATCCTCTTCGGGGTTCACAGTCCAGCTGTTGTATGCCCATCGCAGATAACCGTCAAGTCCCTTGGCAAGAGCCTCAAGAGCTATGAACTCGGCGTCGGCAGGAGCCGAGAAGGTAAACAGATTGGGATACTCGGCACTGCAACAGGTATAATAGGTAGAGACCTTGCCCTGTGCCCTGCGGCTTTCAATAAGTTCGGGGGTATATGCACCGTAGGCAAAAACATCAAGACAGTAATCATATATATCGGGTTCAATCTCGGGATGATAGTTACCAGCCATTGAGATTTTTAACCCCGGAGCATACTCCTTGATAACCTTTATTGCCGCCTGCATTTGGGAAAGGCTGCGCTCGTCCATTGAAATGAATGTCTTCTCGAACCAACCTTTCTCTTTAAGGTGAGCAGCAAACGCGCTCAACATTCCGCCCCAGAACTGTTCATACGCAGCTTCGCCAGGGGCGCAGTTTATATATTTGTGGGAATGGGTTGCCTGATCGTAATAGCGGAACGATAGTTTCCATGGAATCATAGAGAAACATGTAATCTCCTTGTCAATACCGCACCCCATCATGAATTCCACCCAACGGTCGAATATAGTAAAATCGTACCACCATGTACCATCGGCCTTACGCACCCATGTAACCATACTGCCAAACGGGTCGTGTGTCTGGCCATCCCAAGGACGGTCAATAAGAGTTGCAGTTATGGCTTTTTGACCTGCAGAGGCAAGTTTCAGCATATATGGACGCAAGACCTTGAAATGCTCGTTGCTCCAAAGTTCAACATTGTGGACACGTGCAACGGCATATGGGTTCTGCCAAAGGTCAAGATGGAATTTCCAATCCTTTGGTGCAGGCAAAGTGTGGTCAAGGACTGTAACGGTATAATTTGCCTTGCGTGTAGCACCTGCAGACTTCACCTTGACGCTTCCCTTATATTTTCCGGGCTTTACATCATGTGGAACCTGCACTGTGAACCAAAGACCACGCAAATGTTTGCCTGCAGCAAAAAGCTGCGGATTGTCGGCAACTATACGGTCAGCAACAAAGTTTTCGCCATGCGCGTCTACAGCATGCTTTCCACAGCCTGTAAATTTATCGGTTATGACATGCTGCACAAAACCACCTACAACATTCGACGCCGGAATAATGCTTTTTCCACACTTCAAGTCAGTGAATTCATACTCCAGCTGCGTATTTTCGCCTTTGACATTGACCTCCACCACAAGTTGGAAATTCACACGCTCGCCCCTCCATGCCACAGCTTTGTCAACAGGAGCTACTGAACCTGTATCTACAGTATCTGTAGAGTAACGGACATCGGGACTACCCCACTGGATTTTCATTTGAGCAGCAAGAGGCAAAACGCACATAACAGCTGTCAAAAGTATTAAAACCTTGTTTCTCATAGCTATTGACTCTAATTACTCAACAATCTCGCCACTGAATTCAAAGACCTTGCCAGCAACATAAGGAGCAAGGTTCTCGGACATCTTTGCAGCAAGCACAAGTCTGCCACCAACAATATTTCCCTCGAATGTCGCAAAGGTATACGCATTCACAGGCTCAGGTTCAGCATTGATATAAGGTACAACATCTGTTGCTGCAAATGCAATGGTTTCGTCCGATGTATAAGGTATACCCCTAAGGGCAATATCGATAACAAGCGGCATATTATCGGCAAATTTAGCGTCGTTTATAACGATATCCACAGTTGAGGCAGCCTCGTTGAAAGTCACATCCACAACTGTATTCTTTGCAAAACCGCCTACAAGAAGTTCACCGGCATAGCTATTGTCACTCAACGCAGGGTTTCCGGGCATGGCAAAACGGTTGTCAAAGACAATTGTTCCGCGGGCAGTCACACAAGAGATGGTAAAAGTACCCCCAGCAACCTCACCTGTAACCTTGCTCATAGCATAGGCTTCGACAGGTACACCTGCAACAAGAGGCACAACATTTTCGGCCGATAGCAGATAGCCGGTATTGCTCTTCACACATGATATACCGGGAATTACAATATCCATCGCGGGCATCGCCGGCGCAAATTTCACTGCATATAATGTAACTGTGGCAACATTGTCAACAATGGAAACATCACATTTTGCGTCACTGGCCACTATGGCTGCATTGTATATAAGATTACCATAGAAGGTGTTGTCATAGGGTTGTGTTCCTTCCGAATCATCGGAACAAGATACAAACAGCGCCATAATTGCTAATAAAGGTAGAATAAGATTTTTCATATCAAGTTATTTATTAAAGGTTTACATGTAATGAAACGCCAAACTGCGCAGGCTTGCCTTGGGCAAAGAAATCGTTTCCAATTGAGCGGAAATAGAATGTATTATACTCCCTGCCAAGCAGATTCTTGCCCCAAACGGACACCCCGAAATGCCTCTTTTCCCACAGCACCGAAGCCTGCAATGTCCCATAGAAAGCCTGCGAGAGCGAATTCTCCTCGTTCCAATATATTCGTCCAACACCATTCCATCCAACACACAACAGCAGACGATGAGCAAACTCCTTTGAAACAGGCATGCGATAGGCAAGATTTGCCGACATGGTCTCCCGGGGGGCAAATGGCAGAGTGTTGCCGGCATAGTCATTGTTTCCGCTTATAAACTCAATGAATCTTGCATGAGTGTAGCCATACGACGCATTGAACCTGAAATTACCGACCCTGTACGAGAGTTCGGTTTCGACACCATAACTATAAGATTTTCCGGCATTTGACATAGTGCGTCCTGTACTCATACCTTTTGGAAACACAGTCAACTGCTGGTTACGGCAATCTATATAGAAGAGTGTAGCCGAGAGGTCGAGAGTACCATCGGCAAGCGGCGACAGATGTGTGCCGAGTTCGTATGTCCAGTTTGTTTCGGGCTTATACACCGTTGACGCAGCGTCTACCTGCTGTTCATTGCCGGTAAGAGCGCCCATCATTTTTGTTTGCAAGATATCGGAAAACAGTTGGGTATTGAAACCACCAGCCTTGACACCCTTACGTGCCGACACATAGGCACTCCATCCGTCGGCTTTATATGCGATAGAGAAACTTGGCAACCACTCGAAGGCATTTACACTGTTTTCTCCACGATATATGGTATTCAACGGAACATATGGCACTGTGTCGCTCTTGTGTGTCTTGTAATGCACAAGTGAACGGCTGTCATAATCCATTGTCGAACGCTCATAATTGGCACGTATTCCGGCCTCAACATTTAAATTACCAATTTCCAGTTTTGCCTGCATATAGGCCGCTGCTCCATAGGCCGGGATTACAAAATCGTCGTAAATGACAAAATTATCCTCAACCAGAGAAAGTTCCCTTTCACCACTCAACAAATGGTAATAGTTCTCGTTGGCGTTCTTCAAGATAAGTTCGTTTATTCCATACTGCTTGAAACGGACAGGAGCCGACAGATTGGTATGCTTGTAGAAACCAAACAGACCGCCCACAAAGTTCAAGACACCATCATTTCTGGTCTTGAACACGAACTCTTGTGTAATGGAGTGTTCTCTTTGGTATTGTCCCATTGAGAAATAGTCAAGAGGAAGAAAGTCATTGTCTATGCGCATGCGGTCATCCAAATAGGAATATCCCGTAAGAGAACTGACCGTGATATTGTCAAAAAAGCGTTTGACAACCAGTCCATCCGACACATTGAAACGGCGATAGGTACAAGCGTCGTTATATGCAACCGGTGCAAGTGTTCCGGTTTCCGGGTCATAGGCCTTGTATGCCCAACCGCCCTCATCGGCATAACCGATTGAAAAAGAGTTGTCGAGACTCCACCCCTGCGATGGCAACCATTGCAGGCGCAGGCGCATGGCAAGATTGTCTCCTCCATCACACTTTTCGCCCAGTTCCCTGTTCATGAAATAGCCGTCGCTATGGCTGTAATGGAGCGCAACCGACCAACCGAAACTGCTGTTGGGAGAGGCATAGTGCGAGGCCTTAAGGCGCAGGTTGTTGTTATTTCCATAATCGAGAACAAGCCTTTTTCCCTGGAATGTCAATGGCGAAAGCGTGTACACATTTACCGCACCACCCGATGTATTTCGCCCGTAAAGCGCGCTTTGCGCACCACGCAGAACCTGCACACGGTCAATATCAAACAACTCAAAATCGTAACTGTTCTTGTTGAGGAGCGGCATTTCATCAATATTCATGCCCACAACAGGCTGGTCGATACGGGAACCGAAACCACGGACATACATCGACGAAGTCATTCTTGCCCCATAATCGGGCTGATAGAAGTTTGGCACAACAGCCGAGAGTTCCTTGACTCCGTTTATATGCCTGCTTTCAAGGGCTGAGCGCCCTACAACAGTTGAAGAGTATGCTCCTTTTCCATCGCTGTCGGTTGTTTTCAACGGCGCAACGATATCAATCATAGGCAACATGACAGAATCGACCCTTTCGGGGGCGACTGTGCTTAAAAGAGCAAATATGGTTATGAGTATATTCAAGTCTAATCGTTTAAAAGGAGAGCAAATGTACTAAAAATGCTGCAAATATACAATAGCATTCTCAATAGTACATATTGTCGTATCCATTGTCATTGCCTACCAGTTCGGCAATGAGTGGCAGAAGCACTTTTTTCACGATTTCATCGTTAAGTCTATGTTCCCCGGCAAACCAACGGCAACGTTCACAGCCATACAATTCCGACATAAGAGGATAGAAATGCACCACCGGATCCTTATCGCCGAAAAGTCCCATTACAAGAGTCTTCTCACTCTCGGTAACACCATCGAACTGATGTTTCTCCATCTCCTTGAAACGCTCTACCACACTCTTGTCTATACGAAACTCGGTTGCTCCATCCTTGCGTTTCGACATATATTTATTTTTTCCCATCTTGCCGAAAAGGAGTGAGCGCGACATTTCAAAAGAGGGATTTACTATAATGCGTGGTACACCCCACAGCTGTTGGGTATACATTCCACCCATTGAAGTGCCCACTACAATACAGGGATTCTCTGCCTCAACGGTTGCACGCAAAAGTTCAAGTGCCTCGAACGGATCAACAGGCAGGTCGGGGGCAATAACCTTCCAGCCCACGAGGTGACGACGGAGCGCCATTACGGTACCAGATGAACCCGAAGACGCAAAGCCATGCACATATAGAAGTTTTTTCTCCATAACACCGGAATTCATAGATTTATTCAAAATAGAACGACAGCACAATCATCTTGCTCGCAATCCTGTCGACCGAATGGGTATACTTGAGATAGTTCTCATCGAGCAGGTCACTACGATCCTTTTTAAGGACATCGAGCAGACTGAACGCAAATTTAAGTTCCGGAATGAGCTTGAAGAAAGGCAGATAGAAATCGCAACCGGCACCAACCTCTACCATAAAGTCAAACTTCTTGAGCAACAGTTGCTTCTGTTTTTTTACAGTGAGGTTGAGCATAGGACTCACACCGGCTGTAATGTATGGACGGTAGTTGTTAAATCTCTCGGCCGAGTACTTCAAGTGCAACGGCAGCGATATATATGTTGTCTTTACCTGTTGACGGGAAATCTCACCGCTATTCTGTTCACGGAACACAATACTGTTCTGTCCAAAGTGCATTGTAGGCAAAGCCCTGAGCGACAGATATGTACCCAAACGGAGATCGGCAAGCACACCAACGCTGAAACCGGGATTGTATTGCGCAATATCGGCATACCAGCATTCACCGTCCTCGGTAACATGCCCATTGTTCACAAATTCCATATCCTGGGCATGCAGACCTACAAAAAAGCCATAATGCAGTCTGCGATAATCTATATATGGCTTATTCTGCACCTTACGCTCCTGAGCCACAGCCAGCAGTGGCAACAGCAGCAATAGTATATATGTCAATACTCTTTTCATCTTTTATATAACGTAGCAAATGCTTTCTTATTGCAAAATTCGCTTAAAATTTTGAAGTAGCCGCAATATGTGTAAAAAAAAGTTAAATTACACAGGAATACACTTGCTTATTTCAAAAAACACTATCTTCGTAACGGATAAAACAATTTAATACTTTAAACTATGGCTTACGTAATTTCAGACGACTGCGTTGCTTGCGGTACATGTATCGACGAGTGTCCACAGGGTGCTATTTCAGAAGGTGAGAAATACTCTATCAACCCAGAGATGTGCATTGACTGCGGCAGCTGTGCAAGTGTTTGTCCTTCAGAGGCTATCCACGAAGGTTAATCACTCTGTTCAAGTAGAAAAATCCATGGTGTGTCATTTCCTGGCACACCATTTTAATAGATACCAACCACATGAAACACATACTTCACATAATTGTAAAGAGCGCCATCATCACAGCCGTAGGTATTGCATGCTACTATATCTATACAAGATTCATTGTATAATGAGATAACACAAAACAGGACTTACATACAAAAAGCTCCACTGCAAAGTGGAGCTTTTGATATATAGTACAGTTGCAATTACTTCAACTTCTCCTCAACAAGAGCCTTCATTGCGTCGCCACGAAGATCGCGCTTAACGATTGTACCGTCGGGAGCAAACAGA
This sequence comes from Bacteroidaceae bacterium, assembly GCA_017555865.1. Taxonomy (GTDB): domain Bacteria; phylum Bacteroidota; class Bacteroidia; order Bacteroidales; family Bacteroidaceae; genus HGM04593. Next base: position 3,191 of record JAFZFM010000212.1, on the reverse strand, counting down.
ATAATCTGAGGAATACCCTGAATACCATAGAGCTCTGTAGCGTTATCCTCGTTGTTGCGTGGAATGAAGATCTGTGGATAGGTAATGCCCTCCTCGGTAAGCGCAGCCTTGAATTTCTCCTCCTCGTCCCAAACATTCACACCAAGAACTGTGAAGTTCTCACCGGCGAACTTGTTCTGCAACTCAATAAGATTAGGAATCTCGCCCTTGCAAGGACCGCACCATGAAGCCCAGAAATCAACAAGCACATACTTGCCCTTGCCCACATAATCGGACAACTTTGAAGCTGCACCGTCTACAGTGAAGCCCTTGAAGTCAACGAACATCTTGCCTGCCTGTGTAGCCTCTGCCTTCACGTAACTGTCACGCAACAACTTGATGGCAGCCATTTCACCGGCATATTTCACTGTTGCAATGAGGTTGTCAATATCGGCAAGTGTAGGATAGAACTGACGTGCAGTCATAGAAGCGATATATGCACCAACAATATTGTCCTTATTCTCCTTGATGGCATTGCGATACATGTCGTAAAGAGCCTCAAGGTCTGCACCAATCACATCATAGATTTCCTGACGCGACTTACCCTCGTTCATCAACTGGTCACTCTTGGCGTTGATTGCATTGCCAGCCTCGCTGATGGCTGCAGTAAGAGCCGCAAACTTGTCGTTGTAGCCACCGTTATCTGTAACAGTTGCAGGACGTGCTGTAAAGTCAACTACCGCATTTGTTCCGGCTGTAACCATAACAACAGCCTGTGAACGACGCTTCTTGTCAATGTTCACAGTATACACCTTCTCACCACTGACCTCACCTGTAAACTTGAAAGCAGCATCCTCAACAACGCAAGAGTCACAGTACACAGAAGAGTTCTGGTCAACAAGATATGCCATTTTACCGTTAGAAGCCTCATCGGCCTTACCGGTGATAGTATAGCTCTGCGCACATGCTGTAAAAGCCATTGTAGACAAAGCCAAGATTGATAAAATTCTCATAGTTTATTCTCTTTAATAGTTAATAATCAACAATTAATTTTGCGAATATAGCTCAAATATAGTAATTTACGCTAATGATTACATTATTTAACACACCCAGGGACCATCATCACTCAAAGGAGAGAGTCACAAAGCCCAGGCTGCGCCCGTTCTTACCCATCTGCTGCACAACAACATCCTTACCTTGGCTATTCTTATATATTAAAGGTGTCTCAAAATAATCGTGCGAATGGCCACCAAGAATGACATCTATTCCCGAAGTCTCGGCAACCAGACGCTCATCATTATATTCATTGGGAATTTTCCATCCAAGGTGAGACAGGCAGACAATGACGTCACAGTTCTCCTTTTCAAGAGCAATAACAGCCTTTTTAGCAGCCTCAACCGGAGAGAGGAACTTCACACCTGCATAATTCTCCTTTATCACAAGCCCAGCTGGGTCGGGAGAGAGACCGAAAACACCTATTCTTTTACCACCGCGTTCTATTACAATCCATGGCTTTACAAGCCCCTCGCAAACAGTGCCTGTAAAATCGTAGTTTGCACACACCACCGTAAACTTCGCCATTGCAAATATTCGTGCCATATTATCCAGACCAAAATCGAACTCATGATTGCCGATTGTACATACATCGTAGCCCATGGCATTCATAAGTTCCACCTCCATGGCACCACGAAATGTATTGTAGTAGAGCGAGCCCTGCGAGAAGTCACCGCAATCGAAAAGCAACACATTATCTGCGCCAAGCGAGTCTCGCAACTCTTCGAGCAGCAGCGCACGGTTAAGCACACCGGCACCACCATCCCTTTCAGATTCAATACAACTGTGGGTGTCATTGGTATGGAGCAATGTCAGCGTATCATGCTGTTGAGCAGTTGCCACACATGCGGCAAACAGAGCTACAATAAGCAATATCCTTCTCATAATCACTGTTTTTTAACTGTTATACGACCATCACACACAGCATTCAGTCTTTCACCTTTGGCTGTAAGTTCCTTTACATACTGTACCATGAGATCGCGTACTACAATACCCGTAACCTCGCGTTCCGTTCCAAGTGCAAGAGCAGTCATCTTGTCATTACCCTGAGCAAGGTAATCGGATGTTGCCACACGGTATCTCCTGGAGTTATCAACCGGCCTGTCCCCTACCGTCGCACTGAGCAGCCTACCATCGTCGCTTATAACCAAACGCATACCGGCAATGGCCTCACCGCCAACTGCAGCAATCTCGCCGCACAACTGCAGGAGCTGTTCGCCCGACAAGGTAAGCATTGCAAGAGTGTTCTCGAACGGGAACACATTATATATATCACCGAATGTGACTGTTCCGGCAGCAATATTGCTGCGCAGACCTCCTTTATTGGTTATTGCAATGTCAACAGGTTCGCTACTGTGGCGTTGCGCCATCTCAAGCAGCGCATCGGCCGCAAAATTCATAAGCGGACTCTCGGGAATATACTTGTCAAGCGAAACGGCAGCCTCGCCGAGCACCGGACGCTTAATACTGTCGACAGCAGCACGTCCACGTTCAAGGATTTCACGCACCTGTCCGGCACCGTCAACCCTGTCAATGGCAGCCACACGCACATTACCGCCATCGACAGCAACCAGTTCGTTCTTTTTCGTGCATGCCAAAAAGAGGATAGACAGCAGAAGGAACGACAAACAACAAAGTTTTTTCATAGAATCAGTTTTTCAAGGTCCCAAAAATAGTACAACTACCCGAATAATGCAATTTCCTAAGCTCCAAAGAGCAAAACTCATGCAAAACAGAGGCAAAGGATTTTGTAGTGTGAGAATTTTGAACTATCTTTGCCGCGCTTTCGGCGTAATCGCTGTCAAGGAAGAGTAACTTGATATGTTGCGTTTGGATGATTGAACAATTTAACAAATCAAAAAAAATGGATTTTATTAAAATTGCTAAAGAAGCATTTGCTACTGACGTAAAGCGTGAAATGGAGTTCCACCCAGGTGATACTATCACAGTAGCTTACAAGATCATTGAGGGAACAAAAGAGCGTATCCAGATGTATCGTGGTGTTGTAATCCGTATCAGCGGTCACGGTAACGAGAAGCGTTTCACAGTACGTAAGATGTCAGGTACTGTAGGCGTTGAGCGTATCTTCCCATTGAACTCACCAGCTATCGACAGCATCACTGTCAACAAGCGTGGTCGTGTTCGTCGTGCAAAACTTT
>JAFZFM010000211.1 GCA_017555865.1 Bacteroidaceae bacterium | reverse complement strand
GCTGTATAGGTTGCCTTCTTGGTTACTGTACCCTTATCCTTATTGTGACCGAGTGCCTTACCGCTTGTTGTCTTACAAACCTTACAGGTTGCGGGTGCTGTACAGGTTGCGGGTGCGTTGTCGTGGGTAATTGTTCTTGTCGCTGAACAATTATTACAGGTTGTATCGCAAGCATTATCGTACTTATGACCGAGTGCAGGTATTTCTGATTTTTCAACTATTATTGTTTCACAAAGTGAACATTTTGTTTCTTCGGTAACTCCATTTTCAGTACAGGTTGGTTCATATCCTTCCTCTGTTACGGGATAGTGTATACCATTTTTGCACTTGTTGTTATATACAAATGAAAATTCACCAAACGGATGAACACTCTCATTAAAGTAAGTATGAAAACCTTCACACCATATCTCTCTGATATAGCAGGGACGATTTGGGTTATCGTATGTATCGCCCAAAGTGTATGAACCTTCATATTTATTTGTTTGCTCATTGTAATACAACTCAACGGAAATAGTGCCACTATATCTATCTATATTGGCTTGACATTTAGCTGGCATTGTTTCACAATTCGCAACTTCACAGGTAATATAAATGGTGTCACCATCGCCCAGAATCTGACCTTCCTTATCAAGTGTAACATTACAGAAATAGGGCTTATCTTCCATCGATAACGCCTGCGCATCGTAATCAATTAAAAACAGACAAAAGAGAGAGACATATATAGCCACAATTCCCAAGAAAGATTTTTTCAACATGCTATTCAATCATAACATCTCCTTAAAATAAAAGTCAAACATTGAGACACAACAAAAATTCGGCTCGTTTGCATTGTAAAAACAATTTACCACAATTAAATTTAAAAGTCAACAATAAACAACCACGCGTCAAACGCGTGGTTTTGCTTATGCGGGCATAGCCCTCTGTTCTTCGCATTATGCGTGAACGCATAAGTACGACTGCCAACCGCTTAAGATTGTTACTTGCTACCCTTGAAAGGGCTCATTCCCGGTATCATCAATTGTTCACCGAGTTGATCCTCTTTTAACTGGTTGGCTATATATTCGGCAATTCGGCTCTCGTTTTTTCCTACTGTATCGATGTAATATCCTTTACACCAAAACTCTCGATTTCTATATTTGTATTTTAATTCGCCGAATTGCTCATACAGCATTGTGCTACTTTTTCCTTTTAAAATCCCATGAACGTTGATATACACATTTTTGGTGGTATCTCCACTAACATATGTATATGGTCTGGGCACACTTCTGCTTCTATTATTTTTACACCCTTCCAATCACATAGTTGCCTTAATATTTTTCCTATCGCTGCTTTATGCTGACCATAAAACACTTTTCTGCGATATTTCGGTGCAAACACTATATGATATTTGCAATTCCACTTTGTATGTGATAAACTATTTATATCATTCAATCCCATTTGAATGACCTCCCTTTGTATTTTTTTGTTGCAGTTGGCAGACCGCAACTCTATTATATACAAAGGGCTTTTTTCTGTTCAACTATATAATTTTTACTGAACCACGCGTCTAACGCGTGGTTTTAAATTACAATAAAGACCTCGCAGCTTAGCCGCAAGGTCTTTTCTATATACCATATTATATATATAATTTTTTCGTAGCAGTTCTGCAATAGTTTAACGGTTATCTTTTTTATGCCGCTCGCCGCGAGGCGTTACTTTTTTGAAAAAAGTAACACAAAAACTTTTCGCGTGCCGCAGGCACTCCTGACTACTGACTACTATTATTCCTTGGGTTCCTTAATCTTGTTAAGCTTTGCGTTGTATGCAAGAAGCTCTTCCTTGGTAAACTTAACCTCAAGTGCGCCGAGAAGGTTTGCTACTCTTAAGGGAGTGAATGCGCCTGCCATCTGGAGAAGCTCCTTTGAGGGCTTCATGCCACCGGGCATACCGCCACCCTTTTTCTTTTCGCCGTTGTCGCTGCTCTTCTTTGTGCCCTTGAACTTCTTGAGAAGCATAAGGCAGAAGGAAACTGTCGCTGTCTTACCTCTGAAGGTGGAGCAGATTGTTGAGAACTTGCTGTTGATGCTGAGGTAGCCTTCGGGCTCTGTGATGTCAAACCAGTTAAGGATTGCACCCTTTTCTCTGAGCACATAGTCCTCATTCATTGTGTCAACCTTCTTGATGATGCTTTCATCCTTGCAGTCGCCTGCAACAGCAACAAGAGCGGTTTCGCCCTCATTGGGAACATCAAAATAGAAGAAGTGATCTGCTGCTGTCTTCTTGCCGAGTGACTTGCCGTTTGCAAAAAGCTCTACCTCGGGAAGGTTTGAGTAAACGGTAACCTTGGTTACAGCCTCAACACGGTCAATGTATCTCTTGCCGCAAAGGTGTACAAAGGGCTCGTCTGAAAGCCATGCCTTGTAAGCATAGAAGGAATCCTTCTTGTACTTTCTGTCCATTGTGATAAGACCCTTGTGGTTCTGTCCGTTTTCGCCGCCCTCCTGACGTGCGTCAGCGCCGAAGTCAAACATATTCCATACGTGAGTTGACCAAATGTACTCTCTTGAGAAGAGCTGCTTGATAAGCTCCTCGTGATAGTATGCCTGATATTCTTCAGTGTAGTCGCCCTGCGCAGGCTTTGATGTATGCCAGTTAAGTGCTTCACAGCCGTACTCACTGCAGCCGATGGGGATATCGGGGTGATTCTTGTGGAACTTATCGAACCAGGGACCGTTCATAGACGTATCGCCGCCGTACCAGCCAAAGTAGTGGTTGTAGCTAACCACATCCGGGACCTGCAGGTACGGATCATTGATCT
>JAFZFM010000210.1 GCA_017555865.1 Bacteroidaceae bacterium | reverse complement strand
GCTATCCATATATTTATTTTTTTCTTATTATCGTAAGTCCGTCACGCAACGGCAGAATCACAACCTCTACCCTATCGTCATTGCGTATAAGATCGTTGAACGCCCTGACGCCATTTGTCTGCGCGTCCTGCCTTTCGGGATCTATGACATGACCGTCCCATAGTGTATTGTCGGCAAGAATCCAACCACCATCATTCAGGTACTCCATTGCCATTTCGTAATACTTTATGTATTCCCGCTTGTTACCGTCGATGAATACCATATCGAACTTCTCGCCCAACGAAGGCACTATCTCCAGTGCATTGCCAATGATGAACTCAATTTTGCCGGAATATGGCGAACTATCTATCCAACGGCGTGTAAAGTCCTCAAGTTCATCCTCGACCTCGAACGTGTACAGTTTGCCACCCTCGCCAAGTCCTTCGGCCATACATAGGCCCGAATAGCCGGTAAATGTGCCAATCTCCAGAATTCTGTGTGGACGAATCATCTTGACAAGAAACTTCAACAAAAGTCCCTGTATATGCCCTGACGCCATCTGTGGAGCCAGAATCTCGACATGTGTAGCACGGAAAAGCCTGTACAAGTAGTCGCCCTCGGGGCTGCTATGGTCGGCAATATATTGGTCAAGCGGAGTGCTCAAACTCATCTGTTCCTGAATTTTTTGTTACGTTTCTGTTTGCGAAGATACAACAAATTAACGAGCAAGCAAAAAATGTTGCAGCCACCCGGATATGATTATGCTATTTTTTACTATTTTCGTGGTATAAAAGAGTTTTTGGAGAGAATGTCCGGAATAGAGAAGGTCAGAAAAAGAAGAGATACAAAATCTCCGGTTGCACGCTACAGAATATACCTGCAACTGGAGAAATCGTTGCAGCCCAACACACTGAACGCATATTTGAGTGATGTTGACAAACTTGCACAGTTTGCCGGAGGCTATGACAGGCTACCCCATTTGAACATCAACGACTTAAGGGAATTCCTTGCATCGCTGGTCGATATCGGTATCACTCCGCGTTCGCAGGCACGAATTCTCTCATCGCTACGTTCGTTATACGGATTCCTGAAAATCGACGGCTTCATTGAGAATAACCCCACAGAACTTTTAGACTCGCCAAAGATGGCAATGCACCTGCCCGAGGTACTTACACTGCAGGAGATTGATGATATCATAAACACAATAGACCTGTCAAAGAAAGAGGGACAGAGGAACAGGGCCATGATAGAGTTACTGTACAGCTGCGGATTACGTGTATCGGAGTTGTGTAACCTGAAAATATCGGAACTGTACCTTGACGAGCAATTCATCCGTGTTACCGGAAAAGGTGAAAAACAACGCCTTGTTCCGATATCATCACGCGCCATAGCCGAACTTGAAGCCTACTTCATCGACAGGTCATTTATTGAAATAAAGCCCGGATACGAAGACTATATATTCATTAGCGAAAGACTGAAGAAACCCCTATCGCGCATTATGGTGTTCCGTTTCATAAAGGATTTGGCCGAGGCTGCAGGCATAAAAAAGAACATTAGCCCACACACATTCAGGCACTCTTTTGCCACACACCTGCTCGAAGGCGGAGCGAACCTGCGTGTAATCCAGGCCATGTTGGGACACGAGAGTATATCAACAACCGAGATATATACGCACATCGACCGTACACGGCTGCGCGAAGAGATAATAATGCACCACCCCCGCAACTATCCTAAAACCACAAAAAAATATAAATAACAACCGTTATATCAATTAATATTTTGCCGTTTGGATTTGTAGAATTAACTTTGCATATCATAACACGAAACAAGAGTTACTCTTGAATAACGACAAATTTTAATATCATAATCTACAAAATGTTGAAAAAAATCTATCTACTGTTCACACTTGCAGCAGCTATCATTCTGGGTTCATGCAGCTCTAAAATCAAGGAGATGAAACCCGAGTATTTCACAGTAACACCAGGAATCCTTGAGGTAGTAGGCAGCGAAGTGCCTGTAACAATCGAGGGTAAGTTCCCTGCCAAGTTCTTCAATGAGAAATCGGTTCTTACCATTACTCCCGTACTCAAATACAACGGCAACGAAGCTATTGCTGAATCTGCAACACTGCAGGGTGCAGAAGTTCGCGGCAACGACCAGATCATATCTTATGACAACGGCGGAAGCTTCAAGATGAAAATGACATTCGACTATGTTCCCGAAATGGAAAAAGCCGAGCTTTACCTGCGCTTTGCTGTAAACAAGGGCAAGAAGAACTATACAATCCCTGAGGTTAAGGTTGCCGAAGGTTGCGTTGCGACCTCACAGCTCTATCGCCAGACTGTATGTTCATCAAACATCGCCTTTGGAGACGACGCATTCCAGAGAGTTATCAAGCAGGCCAAAGAGGCAAATATCATGTTCCTCATACAGCAGACAAACCTGCGCATGTCCGAGCTTAACAGCCAGGAGGTAAAGGATTTGAAGGCTGCCATCGCCGACATTGCAAGCGACTACGAGAACAAGGTTATGGACGGCTTTGAGATTTCGGCATACGCTTCGCCCGACGGAAATTTCGAACTTAACGACAATATCGCTACAGGTCGTGGATACAACACTTCAAAATTCATCAAGAGCGAATTGAAGAAGGCTAAGATCGACAGCTACATCGACAGCGAATATACAGCCGAGGACTGGGAAGGTTTCCAGGAACTTGTCTCAAAATCTGAACTCCCAGACAAGGAACTGATTCTTCGCGTCCTGTCAATGTACAACGACCCCGAGGAGCGTGAGCAGCAGATTAGAAACATTTCGGCAGTATACAGCGAACTTGCCGACGAGATTCTGCCACGTTTGCGCCGTGCAAGAATTACTTTGAACTACCAGCTTATCGGACGTTCAGACGCCCAGATTCTTGAGCAGTATGCAGCAGACCCAAGCGGTTTGTCACTTGAGGAGATTCTCTACTCTTCAATCCTCACCGACGACGCAAAGAAGAAGGAGGAGGTATTCAACACAGCAATCAAGCTACACCCCGGTGACTACCGTGCATACAACAACCTTGGTGTACTCGCATACAACAGAGGCGACTACAACACAGCTGCAAGCTACTTTGCAAAGGCAGCTAATGCCGACAACAATGCACCTGAGGTAAAGATTAACCTTGGCTATCTTGAGCTTATGCAGGGCAATGTTGCCGAGGCCGAGACATACATGACCATGGGAGCAAGTGCAAAGGCCGGTGACGAGGCTCTTGGTAACCTCTACATCGCACAAGGCCAGTACGGAAGAGCTGCAACATTGCTTGATGGAACAAACACCAATAGTGCAGCGCTTGCACAGCTGTTGAACAAGGACTACAGTTCGGCACGCATCACAATAGAGAAGATTGAGAATCCAGATGCAATGACCTACTACATCAAAGCCGTTCTTGGTGCAAGAACTTCAAATGTAGCATTCGTATACGACGGTCTGAAGAACGCAATAAGACTTGATTCATCTTTTGCAAAGAAAGCTGCTGCAGACCTCGAGTTCAGAAAATATGCCGAGGATGGCACATTCCAAGCTATTGTAAAGTAATTGTGAACAACATAAACATTAACGAGCATGTTGCGATGCTTGCACTCTCCCGGGTGCAGGTATCGCAACTTTCGCTTATACGCAGGCTGATAGAGAGTGTTGGCGGTGCAAAAATTCTGATTGAGAACAGTGCAGACCTTAGCGACATTATTCCAGAGGCTACACCGCAACTGAAAAAGCTACTCAGGGACCCATCGCTCCTGAACACAGCCGAAAAGGAGCTGGAGTTCATTGAGAAGAACAATATAAAACCCATATATTGGGGAAGTCAGGAATATCCTTACCGTTTAAGTGAGTGTGATGACGCCCCATTGGTGCTCTTCTCCCTTGGAAACACCGACTTCAACGCAAAACACATTGTGTCCATTGTCGGCACACGCCATGCCAGTGAGTATGGAAAAGGACTGTGCGAGAATTTTGTCGCAGATCTGGCAAATTTTCTTCCGGGCACACTCATTGTCAGCGGACTTGCATACGGTATAGATGTCTGCGCACATCGCGCTGCACTCAAAGCCGGATTGCCGACAGTTGGAATTCTGGCACATGGACTTGACCGCTTATACCCGAACGCACACCGTACAACAGCAAAGCAAATGCTTGAGAACGGTGGACTTGCCACAGAATTCATGAGTGGTACCGACTCTCTTCCTCCATACTTTCTACAGCGCAACAGGATTGTTGCCGGACTTGCCGACGCTACTGTTGTAATTGAATCGGCCTCAAAAGGCGGTTCGCTAATAACCGCTTCCATTGCCCAAAGCTATGCCCGCGACTGTTTTGCATTCCCCGGCAGGGTAAACGACCAATACTCACAGGGGTGCAACGAACTTGTAAGCCGCAATAGAGCCGCACTGATAACATCGGCATACGACTTTGTTGAGGCTATGGGATGGAAGAGTGTCACAGCACGCAAAAAGACAAAGACACAACAGACTGAACTGTTCCCTGAACTGTCAGAACAGCAGCAGGAGATAATTGCGATACTGAAGGCTGCAGACGAAGGACTACAGATAAACCAGATGGTTGTAAAGCTGGACAAACCAATAAGCCAACTAATGCCATTGCTGTTTGAAATGGAAATGAAAGGCTATATAAAAGCTGTTGCCGGCGGCTGCTACCGGGTGACTATGTTGTAATTGTCAGCAACATCCGAACCGGTATATATGCGCATAACATTACCCAAAAGTTCACGGACTTGAGGGTAATGTTTTTTATAGCTCAAGTCCTTACCCTGTAATGCCTTGTCTATTCTTTATTCTTGTACTCCAGGTAAACACGAAGAACAAGAATTACCAGACCAATGAGTACGCAAAGAGCAACCGCCATCATTTTATCCCGACCTTCAAATTCAGCAAGTATATAGCAACATGTGTCAAGAAGATATTTGCTGTCATAATGATTTATCAAGCAGGTTCATATTATGCAATGATAAATCTTTTTTGCGAATTGTCATTATCATTCATCTTCGGTATATCCAAAATCTGCACTTGCAGTAAAAAAAACATAGCAAGCTCTGCTTTTTTCGCTTGTTTATCATTATCTTCGCATAAATTTGGATAAGACTGTAATTGGATGAAAGAATTTGTTATATCTACAACAAAGAAAGAAACTGCAGTTCTGGTGGGATTGATAACATCGACCCAGAACGAAAGAAAGACCAACGAATATCTCGACGAGCTTGAGTTCCTGGCACAGACAGCCGGAGCCGAGGTCGTAAAGCGTTTTACACAGCGTATAGACCATCCACACCCTGTAACATATGTCGGTACAGGAAAACTGAAAGAGATTGCCGACTATGTAGAAATGCTGAAGGACAGTGATGACGAGATTGGTATGGTCATTTTTGATGACGAACTGTCGGCAAAGCAGTTGCGCAACATTGAAAAAGAACTGAAAATAAAGATTCTTGACCGTACATCGCTAATTCTTGACATCTTTGCCATGCGCGCACAGACTGCGCATGCCAAGGTTCAGGTTGAGCTTGCACAATATAAATACATGCTTCCACGTCTGCAACGCCTGTGGACCCACCTTGAACGTCAGGGAGGCGGCTCGGGTAGCGGTAGCGGTAAAGGCGGTAGCGTAGGACTTCGCGGACCCGGTGAGACACAGCTTGAGATGGACCGCCGTATAATCCTTGGCCGCATGTCGTTGCTGAAAGAGCAACTTGCACAGATTGACCGTCAGAAGGCAACACAGCGCAAAAACCGTGGCAGACTCATTCGCGTGGCACTGGTAGGTTATACCAATGTGGGTAAATCGACTCTCATGAACCTGCTTGCCAAAAGCGAGGTGTTTGCCGAAAACAAGTTGTTTGCCACACTTGACACAACCGTAAGAAAGGTAATCATCGGCAACTTGCCGTTCCTGCTGTCGGACACTGTAGGTTTCATACGCAAATTGCCTACCGACCTTGTGGAATCGTTCAAATCGACACTTGACGAGGTGCGTGAGGCCGACTTGCTGCTGCATGTGGTAGATGTATCACATCCCGAATTCGAGGAGCAGATTGAGGTTGTAAACAAGACTCTTGCCGATCTCAAATGTGGCGACAAGCCAATGATGGTAATCTTCAACAAGATTGACGCATTCACATATGTTCAGAAAGAGGAAGATGACCTCACTCCAAAGACAAAGGAGAACATCACTCTTGGCGAACTTAAGGAGACCTGGATGAACAAGCTTGCCGAGAACTGCCTGTTCATATCGGCACGCGAAAAACAGAACATAGAGGATTTGAAGGATATTATCTACAAACGTGTTTGCGAGTTGCATGTACAGAAGTATCCGTACAACGATTTCCTTTATCAGACATACGAAGAGGACGTGAATGACTAAAAACGCATTTGCATTGTCATCCTGAACGTAGTGAAGGATCTTGATGTATGGATAGATTCTTCGCGATGCTCAGAATGACAATCTGGGATGCAAAAAATGAACTGATTTAAAAGAGAACGAAAATACAATACTAACAATATAAAAACCATTGAAGACTATGGCAACAATTCCTGAATTCAAGTATGCCCACATGTTCCAGCATGGCAAGGACACAACAGAGTATTATCTACTCACAAAAGAGGGTGTATCGGTTAGCGAGTTCGAAGGCAAACCTATCCTTAAAGTTACTCCTGAGGCTTTGACACTTTTGTCACGCACAGCTTTCCGCGATGTTTCGTTCATGTTGCGCCGCGCACACAATGAGCAGGTTGCAAAGATTCTGAACGATCCTGAAGCAAGCGACAATGACAAATATGTTGCACTAACATTCCTCCGCAATGCCGAGGTGGCTTGCAAGGGTCAGCTCCCACTGTGCCAGGACACAGGTACAGCTATCATCCATGGCGAGAAGGGCCAGCAGGTATGGACAGGTTTCTGCGACGAGGAGGCTCTCTCACGCGGTGTTTTCGATACATATACCCAGGAGAACCTGCGTTACAGCCAGAACGCTCCACTAAACATGTACGACGAGGTCAACACAAAGTGCAACCTCCCAGCACAGATTGACATTGAGGCAACCGAGGGTATGGAGTACAAGTTCCTTATGGTAACAAAAGGTGGTGGCTCGGCCAACAAGACATACCTGTATCAGGAGACAAAAGCACTATTGAACCCAGCAACACTCGTTCCTTTCCTTGTTGAGAAAATGAAGAGCCTGGGTACTGCGGCATGCCCTCCATATCACATTGCCTTCGTTATCGGTGGCACATCGGCCGAGAAGAACCTGCACACAGTGAAACTAGCTTCAACACACTACTATGATGACCTGCCAACAACTGGCGACGAGACCGGTCGCGCATTCCGCGATATCGAGCTCGAGGAGCAGTTGTTGAAGGAGGCACACAACATTGGTTTGGGTGCGCAGTTCGGTGGTAAGTACCTTGCACACGACATCCGTGTTGTACGTTTGCCACGTCACGGTGCAAGCTGCCCTGTAGGTATGGGCGTAAGCTGTTCTGCCGACCGCAACATCAAGGCCAAGATTAACCAGGATGGTATCTGGATTGAGAAACTCGACGACCAGCCTGCAACACTTATTCCAGAGGAGTTGCGCAATGCAGGTGAGGGCGAGATTGTACGCGTTGACTTGAACCGTCCAATGAAGGAGGTTTGCGAACAGTTGTCACAGTACCCAATCGCTACACGCCTCTCACTCAACGGTACTATCATTGTAGGCCGTGACATTGCTCACGCAAAGCTGAAAGAGCGCATTGACCGTGGCGAAGGTCTTCCACAGTACATCAAGGACCACCCAATCTACTACGCAGGTCCTGCAAAGACTCCTGCAGGCATGCCTTGTGGCTCTATGGGCCCAACAACTGCAGGCCGTATGGACTCTTACGTTGACCTGTTCCAGGAGAACGGCGGTTCAATGATTATGCTTGCAAAGGGTAACCGTAGCCAGCAGGTTACAGACGCTTGCCAGAAACACGGTGGTTTCTACCTTGGTTCAATCGGTGGTCCTGCAGCAATTCTTGCACAGAACAACATCAAGAGCATTGAGTGCGTTGAGTACCCCGAACTTGGAATGGAGGCTATCTGGAAGATTGAGGTTGAGGACTTCCCTGCATTCATCCTCGTTGATGACAAGGGCAATGACTTCTTCAAGCAGATCAAGCCACGTTGCTGCTGCAGCAAGTAAGAGATTCTG
>JAFZFM010000209.1 GCA_017555865.1 Bacteroidaceae bacterium | reverse complement strand
TTGTAGTCGGTGTGCTCACCAATGAGGTTGATACGACCGGGAGAAGCGTAAATGCTACCTGTTGTGCCATCGAAGTGTTTGATGAAACGGCTTCTTACAAATTCTATATCCATAATCTTTATGTATTATATAGTTAAACAAATGTTAGTTGTCAAAAATTATTTCTTTGATGGTTTTGAACCTACGAGTGCATAGAATAGTACGTATGCTGCGCAAGCGAGTACTACTGCATAGCTCATGAGTGGTCCGGCAAATTTAGAAACCGCACCCTGCACGAAGATGAGGATACCACCACCGCATACCATTGTCATGAATGCACCAGAAGCAATAGCTGTATACTTGCCAAGACCTTCTACTGCCATGTTGAAGATACCACCCCACATAACGGCTGTGCAAAGACCAACAAGAACAAGTGCAAATACACCAACTGGTATTGGAGTCCACTCAACACCTGCACCCAAGTTTGCAAAGTTGATTACAGGGAACTCAACCATAGTGCTGGTAGGAGCAAACATACCAATGAGAACAAGAATGAAACTGATTGTTGCTACTGTTGTGATTTGAGAACGTGGAGAGAACTTAGAACCCAAAAGACCACCAAACAGACGGCCAATCAACATAAGTGCCCAGTAAGTTGCTACAATAAGACCTGCAGGGCCTGCTGCCATACCGAATCCGCCCTCTGCAACCTTACCTGTAAGGAAGAGGTTGAGGTACTGTGGTACACCAACTTCAATACCCATATAACAGAAGATAGCAATAAGACCAAGAACGAAGTGACGATAGCTCAATGCACCCTTAAGCAATGTCATGTTGCTCTCTTTTGGTCCCTCTTCTACCTTAGGCTCAGGAATATTAGAGAAGAAAAGTACCGCAAGAGCAATTAAGAATACGGCGATTGCACCAAGCAAAGCAGGAGCTGCCTGGCTTACCTGAGTATCTTTTGTAATCTCACCAATGAGGGCACCCATAATAATGGTAACACCTACAGCTGCTGTAGAGTTGAAAACACCACCAAACTGGATCAACTGGTTACCGCTGTTACCGCCACCTCCAAGAGTGTTCAACATTGGGTTTACCACGCAATTGAGCATACACATACAGAAACCTGCGATGAATGCACCAATGAGATAAACGATGAATGCCATGCTTGGTGAAGAGAATCCGGCTACATACTGTACGCCAACACCGACGATACCTACAACAATTGCAAGCAAAGCAGTTTTTTTGTAACCCAACTTCTGGATGAGCAAACCTGAAGGTATACCCATGATAGCATAAGCAATAAAGTTACCCATATTACCCAAAGTTGCCAAAGAATCAGCTACAGCAAACTGTTCTTTTAGAATAATTGCCATTGGTGCACACAAGTTTGTCACGAAGGCAATCATTGCGAAGAGAGCAAACATTACTATAATTGCTCCCCATTGTTTCTTTTGATTACTCATAGTTTTTTAATGTTTTAATTTATTATTAATGTATATTCCTTATTTTTCTACGCCGAATTTATAGACAGTAACCTGCTTGTATTCCTCGCCTGGACACAAAACAACGCTTGGGAAGTGTGCGCGGTTTGGTGAATCGGGGAAGTGTTGTGCCTCGAAGCAGATAGCACTGCGCTTGGGGAATGTTGCACCGTGTGCACCGGCAAAGCCGCTGTGCCAGTTCGATGTGTATACCTGTACACCTGGTTCTGTTGTATAAACTTCCATTGTACGTCCGCTTACAGGCTCGGTTACCTTTGCTGCAAAACTGAGTTCGCCAACTTCCTTCTTGTTGAGAACATAGCAGTGGTCATATCCTGCACCATGCTTTATCTGCTCCTCATCGGCGTCAATGCGTGCACCAACCTCTGTTGGAGTGGTGAAATCGAATGCTGTACCCTTAACTGGTGCTATGCAACCATAAGGAACAGATGTGTCGTCAATGGGAACAAAGAAATCGGCGTTGATCTCGCAAATGAGATTGTCTATTGTTGCTGTTGGATTTGCAATGCCCGACAGTGAGAAGAAACCGTGGCTTGTGAGGTTCACGACGGTCTTCTTGTCGGTAGTTGCCGAGTAATCGATTTTAAGTTCGTTGTCATCGGTGAATGTATAGATCACTGTGACGTCTAGATTGCCGGGGAAGCCCTCTTCCATGTCGGCCGAAATATAGTGTAGCTTGAGTGTCTGTGCATCGGTCTGTTCTGCGTCCCAAACTCTTGCATGGAAGCCGGTAGGGCCACCGTGGAGGTGGTTAGGGCCATTGTTGATTGCAAGGTTATACTCCTTGCCGTCGATAGTGAACTTGCCTTTGCAAATGCGGTTGCCATAACGGCCAACCAATGTACTCAAGAAAGGTTCGGGGCTGTTGAGCAGATTGTCGATACTGTCGTGTCCCTGAATGACATTGGCATAATTGCCATTTTTGTCGGGAACCATGATACTGCATATTGCGCCACCGTAGTTTGTTATTGCCACTTCGCTTCCCTGCTTGTTTTTCAAGATAAAGAGAGCGGTTTCCTTGCCGCCTACGTTCTTGATGAAGTCAGCGGCTTTCAATTGTGAGAGATTTTCGGTACAACTCATATTATTTCTGGTTAAAATAGCTATTCTTCCGCAAATAAAATAAAAAATCGTTGTACCACAAAAGAATTTGATATAAAAAATTAACAATATTTCCGAGCGGCATGGCGTTTCGGAAATATTGTTGTCTGTAACAGTTTCTTTTCAAGAAAGAAAGGCTATTTTTTAAGTTCTGCAAGCAAGTCGGCTACTATGAAGCAACTGCCGCCGACAAAAATGAAATCATTGCTATGGCTGTCGGCAACAGCAGCATCGAGTGCCTGTTTTACTGTAGGGTAGTGGTTGCCATGCAGGCTGTATTGCGCAGCTGTTTGCTGAAGTTCTTTGGCCGGCATGGCACGCTTTATGCTTGCTTGTGTGAAGTAATATACGGCGTTGCATGGCATAGCTGCCAATACGGCAGTGATGTCCTTGTCGCTGACCATTCCAAAGACAATGCGCAGTCTCTTGCATTCAATCTCCTGTAGTTGCTTGGAGATATATTTTATGCCTCCAATATTGTGCCCGGCGTCACATACTACTTTCGGCGTTTCCTGTATTGTTTGCCAACGTCCCATAAGTCCTGTGAGTGAGCATACATTTGTAAAAGCTTTTCGCACAGAATCGGGGGTGATGACAAAGCCGGCTTTGCTTAGTTCCGCTACTGCTGTCAGAATTGTTGCCGTGTTCTTTTCCTGACAATATCCCCCAAGTTCTCCCTCAATAATGCCATACTCTTTGGTGTCGTATGTGTATCCACCAATGTTGTGTGTGGCAGAGATTAGTGGAGAAACCTCCTCGGCAAAGATTATAGGGGAGTTCTCTTCCTGTGCCTTGCGTGTAAAAACGGCTTTTGTCTCCTCTGTAGTCTCACCAATTACCACAGGAACTCCTGGCTTTATTATACCGGCTTTTTCGTGTGCGATTTCTCCTAAAGTGTGCCCAAGGAACTGTGTGTGGTCGGGGCTGATGTTGGTTATTATGCTTATCTCGGGGGTAATTATATTTGTGCAGTCAAGTCTTCCGCCAAGTCCAACCTCTATGACAGCAACATCTACCTTCTGTTCGGCAAAATAGTTGAAAGCCATGGCTGTCGTAAGCTCAAAGAATGATGGCTGAAGCGGTTCAAAGAATTCCTTGTGCTCTTCAACAAAATTTACTATGTATTCGGTACTTGCCGACTTGCCATTTACGCGCATGCGCTCACGAAAATCAATTAGGTGCGGCGATGTGTAGAGTCCTACTTTGTAGCCGTTCTGCTGCAGTATGGCTGCGAGGGTATGCGATGTAGAACCTTTACCGTTTGTTCCTGCAACGTGTATTGTACGGAACTTGCGGTGTGGGTTGCCCAAATAGTTGTCGAGCAGAACTGTTGTCGACAACCCCTCTTTGTAACCCGCACCGCCAACTTGTTGAAAGGGCGGTGCGCAGTTGAAAAGGTATGTGACGGTCTCGTCGTATGTCATAACTTTTTTATATGTTTCTTGTTTTAGTCGAAGAAATTCTTGAAACGGCGGAAAATCTTCTCCTTAATGCTTTCACTCGGACGGAAATTGTCGGAGTTCCTGAAGTTCTCAATCTCTTTTTTCTCGTCCTTGGAAAGTGTTTCGGGAATATATACGCTTATGTTAACAACAATATCGCCTTTGCCATATCCATTGAGTGTTGGGAGACCTTTGCCACGCAGGCGAAGAACCTTTCCTGGCTGTGTTCCCGGGTCGATGGTTACTTTTGCTTTTCCGTCGATAGTGGGGATTTCGGCAAAACCTCCGAGTGCAGCTGTTGGAATATCAAGCAAAAGACTGTATATGAGGTCGTTCTCGTCGCGGACAAGCGTTGGGTGCTTCTCCTCCTCTACAAGTATAAGCAGGTCGCCGGGAACTCCATTCATCTTGCCAGCATTTCCTTTTCCACGCATTGAGAGCTGCATACCGTCCATAACTCCTGCCGGAATCTGTACCTCAACAACCTCCTCGCCAAGTACAACGCCATCGCCACCGCAATGTTTGCACTTGTCCTTTATTATTTTTCCCTGTCCCGAACAGCGTGGACAATCTACCTCGGTACGCATCATTCCAAAGAAACTCTGCTGTGTGCGTATTACGCGACCGGTACCTTTACAGTCGGGGCATGTTTCTGTTGCGCCACCCTCGGCACCGCTACCTCCACAGTGTGTGCAGGTTACATATTTCTTCAGTTTGAACTTCTTGGTTACGCCTGTAGAAATCTCCTGAAGGTTCAGTTTTACCTTCACTCGCTGGTCCGAGCCGCGGAATTTTCTTGCTCCAGCACTTCCGCCGCCACCAAAACCTCCGAAACCACCAAAACCTCCGCGGC
Organism: Bacteroidaceae bacterium; assembly: GCA_017555865.1. Classification (GTDB taxonomy): domain Bacteria; phylum Bacteroidota; class Bacteroidia; order Bacteroidales; family Bacteroidaceae; genus HGM04593. The sequence goes on along the minus strand of JAFZFM010000209.1, from coordinate 5,240 downwards.
CGCCAAAAATGTCGCCGAACATAGAGAAAATGTCGTTCATATCCATGCCTGCACCGCCAAATCCGTTGCCTGCACCGCCAAGTCCTTCATGTCCAAACTGGTCGTAGCGTGCCTTCTTGTCGGCGTCGCTAAGTACGCTGTATGCCTCGGCAGCCTCCTTGAACTTTTCTTCGGCCTCCTTTTTCTCGGCCTCGCTCTTTTCGTGCTGTCTGTCGGGGTGGTACTGTATTGCAAGTTTGCGATACGCTTTCTTGATGTCGTTTGCCGAAGCGTTTCTGTCTACGCCCAGCACTTCATAGTAATCTCGTTTAGCCATAATATCTCATTATTCGCCAACAGCAACCTTTGCGTGACGTATTACTTTGTCGTTAAGTGTATATCCAGCCTGAACGCAGTCGAGAACCTTGCCTTTCATGCTCTCATCTGGTGTGGGAACAATAGCTATAGCCTCGTGGAAGTCTGTGTTGAAATCAGCTCCTTCTGTCTCAATCTTCTGTAGGCCGTTCTGCTTTAGGATTCCTGCAAATTTGTTGTAGATAAGCTCTACTCCTGTTGTGAACTCTGCAGCACCCTCAATCTTGGACATGTTTGCTATTGCACGTTCAAAGTCATCAAGAACGGGAAGTATTGATTCAATCACACGCTCTCCTCCGTTCTTTATAATTTCAGCTTTCTCCTTGAGTGTACGTTTGCGGTAGTTGTCGAACTCGGCAACCTGACGCAGATATTTATCCTCAAGAGTGGCTACCTTCTCGTTTGCCTCGTCAAGTTCTTTCTGGAGCTTTTCCTCAGTTGTCATTTCTGTCTCCTGCTCTGCAGTATTCTCTACTGCCTCGTTGATATTCTCGGCTGCCTCGCTTGCAGCTTCGTTTCTGATTTCTTTATCCTCGCTCATTTTTTATATTGTTTCGTTCAAATGTTTTTATTTATATATAACAAAAAGTCTGCCATACGGTTTTTGGCAGAAATACGGACAAAGATACCTCTTTTGTGTGACAAATTGCGCCATTGTGGCATAATTTATTTTTTTGTTTCGTACTGGTGTGTAGTGACGGTAGCCTGTAATACAAACTCTCTCTACGTTTTTATTTGTGCTATCTTTTGCCTAATTTTGCAGAATCAAGAAATTCTTTGTTATACAGAATGTCTTGAGGCGGACTTTATATTTGGGGAAAATTATGGAAATGACAAGAATACAGGAGATGGCTTTGGGCAAGTTGGGTATAAAGGAACTCAATGCCATGCAGCAAGCAGCAGTGGAGCATTGCCGTAATAACGACAGTATGGTGCTTCTCTCGCCTACGGGAACAGGAAAGACTGTGGCCTTTCTGTTACCTTTGCTCGAAAGGCTAAAACTGTCATGCGAAAAGGTTCAGGCAATTGTTGTATTGCCTTCACGCGAGTTGGCAAGGCAGGTTTTTGAGGTGTGGCGTGCAATGGCAACACCTTTTCATGCAGTGGCATTTTATGGTGGCCGTCCGTTGGAGCAGGAGATGGCTTCGCTCGGTGGTGCCATGCCATCGTTGGTCATAGGTACACCTGGACGTCTGCTCGACCACCTTAACCGCAACTCGTTTGCGGTTGATAGCTGCTCTTTGTTGATAATCGACGAGTTTGACAAGTGTCTTGAAATGGGATTTCAGGATGAAATGCAGCAACTTGTAGAGAAACTTTCAAATGCAAGATCACGTTTTCTGCTTTCGGCAACAGACGCACCCGAAATACCCGATTTTGCTACAGCCGATGTCGAAAAACTTGATTTCAGAGCAGGAGGTGAGCAGCCAGTTGTGCGAACATCGTTCTATACAATTACCACAACACCCGAAAAGCGTCTCGAAAATCTCTTCTCGTTATTGTGTTCATTTGGTGGTGAGCCAGCAATAGTGTTCTGCAACTTCAGGGAGACTGTAGAAGAGGTCTATAAATACTTGTCAAAACTCTCAGTGAACTGTGTAGCCTATCATGGCGCGCTTGAGCAGAAACAACGCGAACTCTCTCTCTTCCGTTTCAAGTGTGGAAACTCTAATATCCTTGTGAGTACAGATCTTGCTGCACGTGGACTTGATATAAAGGATGTTAAACATGTGGTGCATTATCAACGTGCATTGACAGCCGAGACCTTCACTCACCGAAATGGACGTACCGCACGATGGGATGCCGACGGCGCTGTGTATCTTTTTTCATTCGAGAACAAACCATTGCCCGAGTTTGCTCCCGATGACTTGAATGAATACATTTTGCCAAAGCGTAACGTTCTTCCACCCAACCCCGAATGGACAATCCTTTATGTTGGCAAAGGCAAGCGTGACAAGATAAGTCGTGGCGACCTGGCCGGTTTCTTTATGAAAAAAGGAGGTCTTCGCTCCGACGAACTTGGTACAATACTTGTCTTTGATAATTACTCATATGTTGCTGTAAAACTCAACCGCATGCGAGCTGTAATAAAGGCTGTTGAGGGAGAGAAAATAAAAGGAGTAAAGACTATTGTACAGCCATTGAGAATGAGGTGAATTTCTCATGTACTTGGTATTCTACAATACCACTGTCGGCTTCATTTCTTGTGCAACTATGTTTGTTGCTTGAAGAAAAATAAATGCGATAATATAGCAGTTGACACAAAAATTGTTTGTCATACCGAGCAAAACGAAGTATCTCTTTTTAACCCCGTTTTGAGATCCAATGCTTTCAGCGATTCTGCAAACACTCGTTGTAAAACTCAAGTAAACTTGGTTTAACTCGTTTTATTGCAAAATTCACATCCGTTATTCGCTAAAGCTCATCGAAAACGTCTTTAATTTTTGCATTAAGGTATGGTCAGGAAGACAGCATTATGGTTTTATGTCATTCTGAACATAGTGAAGAATCTATCAACAGCAAATAGTCAAGCGAAGTATGGGCGAAGCTCATACAGCTTGGGGTGCGAAAAGTTGACACTGTCAATGCACAGTCCAAGAATTGCAAATATAGAATGACAGATTCGCGAAGAAAATAAGTCGTGGGGCAACACCAATATTATTACCAAAATGAATGCGGTGATAATGATTGGAAACTGTTTCATGATGAGTTGATTATGAAAAACAAAGTTGTTGAATTGACATTTATTGCTCAAAAAGTATTTCAAATGCCGATATAAAAAATATTGAGCCGTTGTCAATAGTTTACGGCTCAATATTGCTTAATATTCAGGTTTTTAAGGTTGTCTGTTATCTTAGGAACATGTTGTATTTCTTTTCGTTCTCTATTGTTGTAGCTCTGTCGTGGCCGGGATAGACAACTGTATCCTCGGGGAGGGTGAGCAGCTTTTCGCGTATGGAACTTATCAATAGGGCATGGTTTGAGTCTGGAAAATCGGTACGTCCTATGCTGCCGCAAAAGAGAGCGTCACCGCTGAACAGAACCTTCTGTTCCGGAATATAATAGGCCAGGCTACCCGGCGAGTGTCCCGGGACAGAAATCACTTTTATGGTCTGGTTGCCGAATTTAACCTCGTCGCCATCGTTGAGAACGCGTCCAAGAGGTGGAATCTTTTCATCGTAACGGAGTCCAAAACGGGCTACGCGTTCAGCTATGGTCTCAGCCCATTGCCAGTCGGCATTGCTGGCTTCGGCCTTTACGCCAAATGTCTCCTCTATATATGCGTTGCCGAATATATGGTCGAAATGCAGGTGCGTGCACAGGTAATGTTTAAGGGTAAGGCTGTAGTGGGCCAAGAATTCCTTTATGCTGTCTCGCTCGTATGGTTGCCAGGCACCGCAATCAATGAGTACAGCCTCGCGGGTGCTGTCCCATAGCAGATAACAGTTTACCTGTATGGGGTTAACCTTGAATATCTTTATCTCCATTGATGATTGCTGTATTTAAATTTGAACATATACAACTTTCTTGTCCTTGAAGAACTCCTCCTCGAAATAGTTGCTTATCTCTACAATATCACAGCTGTTCCTGAAAAGGCGTGTCTCGTGGTGCATGTCACCGCCTTTAAGGCAAATGATACCGTTGGGCAGTGCGTTGGATTGCTCCTTTGATACGTTCTTGCGGCATATCTTTACAAGCTCGGGCAGTTGCATTACGGCGCGGCTCACAATAAAAGAGTATTTTTCCTTTATCTCTTCGGCACGGCTGTGGCTGGTCTGTACATTCTTAAGTCCAATGGCTTGTGCTATCTCACCGGCTACGCGTACTTTCTTGCCAATGCTGTCGACAAGGTGGAACTTCACTTCGGGGAACATAATGGCCAAAGGTATGCCGGGGAAACCGCCACCACAACCCATATCCATTATTGTTGTTCCTGGCTTGAATGTGATGTATTTTGCAATGGCAAGTGAGTGGAGAACATGGTGAAGGTACAGGTTCTCGATATCCTTGCGCGAAATTACGTTGATTTTGCTGTTCCAGTCATAATAAAGGTCGTAAAGGGCAGCGAACTGCTCCTTCTGCTCTTGGGAAAGAGTAGGGAAATATTTTGTTATTATATCCATTACTTTAGAATATGTTTTAGTTTGTCGTAGCCTATGTTTACAAAAATGTCGCCTGCTGCGTAGTAGCTTATGTCATATTTGTTATATACGAATGTAATCTGCTCCTTTTCCAAAATGAAATTGTTGGAAATGTAGACCTCTTCAATCTTCTCTTCGTTGAAGTGTTCCGATAAATTGCCGTCGTTTTCCAGAGCTGTCTTTATGGCTTTTGTAAGTTCTTCCTCGTATCCGGGTTTGAATATTGATTCCAATAGAATCTCTTCTCCGCTTTTTGGGTCGAAGTTCAGCACTGTGTAGTAGCTGTTGGGGTGTGCACCGCCACTGTATTCTTCAAGGTAAATGATGTAGTTGATAATCTCTTTGTAGCCACTTTTTGCTTCAGCGTTTATAATGCAGTAGTTGTTGAAGAATGCAGCAGGAGTATCTGTTTCGCCAAGGTTGTGATAATAGGGCAACTGTTCGTTGTATAGTTCCTTCAGCGAGTCGGCATATTTTTTGCATGCAACCGGCAATGGGTCTTCGTTATTTTCGAACAGAGTGTATGCGATGGCCCTATTTGCATTCTCGGTGACATTGCTGTTCTTGGCCTTGATGACGGGTAGGGAGATGTTTATGACAAGGGTTGGTGATTGTGGCGATTCTTCGACAAGCTTTGTGGTATCATTGAATTCAACAACGGTTGTTTCAAATGACTCTTTGCCTGTTGTTTCGTCGGTAGCGGTAGCTGTATTGCCCTTGTTGCCTCCATTGCACGAAAAAAGA